>JAJRSR010000239.1 GCA_024278695.1 Planctomycetota bacterium
GACCGGCATGAAATGGGATCCACCCAACGCGGCCGCCGTGATGAACCTCGTGGCCCTGCGAGAATCCGGTCAGTGGGACACCTGGTGGAACCGCTCCGCAGCATGATGCCACAAAATATGGTCACACCCCTGAGTACGATCCATCGAAAATTCTCCTTGACAGGCAACCTGAAGGTGTTACAGTGGGTTGAAGTGTATCTGAGCGACGCTTGTCCGCAAATCACAGTAATTGTAGACTTTCGTCTGCGTAAGGCACCGCTCTTCGGAGCGACCTTTGAACGCCTCCCCCGTGGGGCGTTTTTTTCAACCAAATGTGACTTAGAACGAGTCTGTAGCGTCGCTACCGGGCTAATGGGTGACACTTTTTCTGCGCCCGCGGCTTCGGATTCATGGGGCGCGACGCGCGGATCTTGCGGTTGCGGGATTGTTTGACGCGGGCGTTAAAGCGATTCTTCGACCTCGGCCACGCGGGTGATTTTGGCGGCCAGGTTTTCTTTGTGCCGCCCGAGGTGCGCGGCGTATTTGTTCTTACCTTCGACCTGGAGAATGATCTCTTCGGCCGGGGATTTCGTGGTCTGCAAAATGTCGCCGGGCTGAAGCGTCAGCAGATCATCGACCGTCATGCTCGTCTCGGCAAGATAACCGACCACATCGACGTGGGTAGCGCCGATCGCGCTGGCCAGATCACCACTGCGGTCATCGGCTTGCGCGCGGCGCTGGTAGGCCAACCACCCTTGCGACAGCAGCTTGTCCATGACCGGCTCGATCACGTTGAACGGTACGCAGAGGCTCATCGTACCGGCGCGACCGCCCATCTTGATTTCGAATCCGATCACCACGACGACTTCATTCGGCGCGACAATCTGGACAAGATGTGGGTTGCTTTCCACCTCGTTAATGGTGAAGTTCACATCGACCAGCTCTGACCATGACTCCGTGAGCGTCTCCAGCGCTCGGCCGGTGATACGCCCGACAAGCCGTTGCTCGATCATGGTGAGCGGACGCTGCGGTATGAACAGCTCCGAGTTGGAGCCGCCCAGCAACCGGTCGATGATCGGGTAGATGATCAGCGGGCTGACCTCCAGGCATAACTGGCCTTCGAGCGGCGCCGCACCCAGCAGGTTGAAGTTTGTGGGGTTGGGTAGCGAGTGGATAAACTCGCTGTAGGTGAGCTGCTCGGCCGTTGCGACGCGAACCTCGATAATCGTCCGAAGGTAGCCGGAGAGCGACGCGCCGAAGTTTCGGGCAAACGTCTCGTGGATGCCCTCGAGCGCACGCATCTGTTCCTTGCTGACGCGCTCCGGGCGCTTGAAGTCGTAGGTGTGGACGTCTTTTTGGGCTTGGGCGTGATGAGCACGTGGCGAGACGGTCTCCGCTGCGTTTTCTACCCCGCCGGTAGCCACCGCGGCGAGTAGCGCATCCACCTCACTTTGATCAAGGACATCTGCCACAGCCAAAAACCCCGCGCACGTTTTCCACGGTCGGTACCCAAGTACCTTGGCTTATCGGTCTTTGAGGACGTCTGCCTTGAGGCCCGCGTTGCGTGGAACGTTGTTACCAGTGCTGTGAAAGCCGGTTCGACCTGAGCGTCACGCAAGCGTTGGTGTTGTTTACGGCTGTAACGATTCGAAGCCGTCAAAAAAATCGGGAAACGTCTTAGCGCAGCATTCGGGATTGTTGATGAGCACCCCCGTTGTTTCCCGCTGCGTATGTGGCTTGACCAGCCCCGCTAGTGCGAAACTCATGGCCATCCGGTGGTCGTCATAGGTGTCTATGGTCGCTGCCAAGAGCTTGGCCGGTGGCGTGATGGTTATACTGTCGTCGTCCGTCCGAACGCCAGCGCCCAGTTTCGTGAGTTCATTGGCCAGCGCGGCGATGCGGTCCGTTTCCTTCACGCGAAGGGTGCCCACGTTTCGGATCGTCGTCTCGCCTTCGGCGAACAACGCCACCACGGCAAGTGTCTGCACGACGTCGGGCATGTCGTTGAGGTCAATGGTGATCCCACGAAGTCGCGAACCCGCCACCGGACCTCTAACCGTGATCGAGTCGGCTTGGCGTTCCACGGTACATCCCATCTGTTGGAGTACGTCGGCAAACTGGGCGTCGCCTTGAATACTCTCAGTGCCCAGCCCTTCCACCGTGATGCATCCGCCTACGATCGCCGGCATTGCCAGGAAATAACTCGCGTTGCTGGCGTCCGGCTCGATAGTGTAGTGCTGCGCCTCATACCGCTGCGGCGCGCTGACGATGAACCGCGCGCCGTGTGCGTCGTACTGTTCGATCACGCCCACGCTGAACCGCTCCATGACGGCGGTGGTCATCTTGAGGTAGGGCGCGCTCGGCACGTTTCCAGTCACGTCGATCATCACGTCATCCATTGCCTGGGGTGCGGCCAGCAGCAACGCACTCACCATCTGGCTGGATTCCGGCGCGTCGATCGTAATCGTCCCCCCGCCAAACCCTCGCGCATGGATCACAAGCGGCGGGTACCCGTCTGCATCTTCGTGTTCGATTTGGGTGCCGAGTTGGCGTAGTGCGGCCACGAGCGTACCGATCGGCCGTTGGCGCATTCTACTGACGCCATCCAAACGAAACTGACCATGACCGGCCGCGACCAAGGCCGAGCCAAACCGCATCACCGTGCCGGCGTTTCCACAAAAGAGCTCGGCTTCGCTCTCGGGAAGTTGTCCGCCGCAACCGGTGATCTCGGCCGTCTGGGTGTCCTCGTCCACCGTAATGGCGATGCCGAGCGTCCGGAGCGCCTCGATCATCAGCCGCGTGTCGTCGGCCAGGAGGATTCCGGAGAGCACACTGTGCCCGTCGGCCATCGCGGCGGTGATGAGTGCCCGGTTGGTGATGCTTTTGGAGCCGGGCGGTCGGATCGTTCCGCAGATCGGGCCGTTCGCCGGTTTGCAATGGTAGGGTGCCATCGTCGCCAGGATACTTCCGTAATGCAGAACGAGCCAATCCGAAGCCTGTGGTGTGGTGCGGTTTGGATTGACATGGCGCGGGGGTCGTGGTACGATCTGTGATTCTCTGGGATTGTTGTAAGTCGTTGTATTTGTTTGGCTTACGGCGTTTCTTGGTTTGTGAAACCGGCCAAGCTCTCTCGATCGCACAGGTACCGCTTGACTATGGACATGATCGTCGTACTAAAATCGAGCGCGACGGACGTGGACGAGCAGCGTGTCGTGGAGCGGATTCGGGAGTTGGGGCTCGTGCCGCATTCTTCGCGCGGCGAGTTTCGCACCATCATCGGTGCAATCGGCGATAAAACACCTCAGGCCTGCCAGCAGTTAGAGCAACTTGCCGGTGTGGACGAGGTGATGGCCATCACCCAGCCCTACAAGCTCGCCTCGCGCGAGTTCCACGAGGCCGACACCATCCTGGATGTGTGTGGCATTCGTATTGGCGGTCCGCACGTGAACATCATCGCCGGACCCTGTGCGATCGAAAGCCGCGAAGTGCTGTTCGACGTAGCCAGCGCGGTCAAAGATGCCGGTGCCTCCATCTTGCGTGGCGGGGCGTACAAGCCGCGATCTTCCCCCTACTCGTTTAGCGGATTGGGTGAGGAGGGCTTGAAGCTCCTCAAGGAGGCCGGCACCGCTTTCTCCATGCCCACGATCACTGAGGTCGTTGATCCGCGCGACGTCGAGACGGTCTACGAATACGCCGACATGTTCCAAATCGGTGCCCGGAACATGCAGAACTTCAACCTGCTTCTCGAGGTTGGTAAGACGGACAAGCCGGTTTTTATCAAACGCGGTTTGGCCGCCTCCGTGACCGAACTGCTGATGTCTGCCGAGTATGTGCTAAGCCAGGGCAACCACCGGGTGATTCTGTGCGAGCGGGGGATTCGTACCTTCGCCGAGGAAACACGTTTTACGCTGGATGTCGCAGCCATTCCTGTGATTCAGGAGCGGTCGCATCTTCCGGTTTTTGTTGACCCGTCTCATGCGGCCGGCAAACGTGATCTGGTACCGGCGCTGGCGCTTGCGGGTATTGCCGCTGGCGCATCCGGGGCTATTGTTGAGGTTCATAGCTGCCCGGAGCGGGCGCTATGTGATGGTCCTCAAGCTGTGCTGCCTCATAATTTCGTGACGTTGATGGGGCAGATCAAGCAGGTTGCAGAAATCGTAGGTCACCGCGTGACGCTCTGGGGTCGCGAGGAAGAGCCGAAGCCGCGCCCGGCCGTCGGCGGCTGGGCCGGTTAGGTGGGTGTGGTCGTTTCTTGTTTCTTTACGGTCGATGGGTGAAAAACGATGAGAACCCCTTTCATTGCCGGCAACTGGAAGATGCACAAGAATTTGGTCGAGGCGCGCGAGCTCGTCGCTGCGCTGCGGGAATCTTCGGCCGGTGTCGCGGGTGTTGATGTTCTCCTGTGTCCTCCGGCGTACTTGCTTTTTCCGCTGGCGAAAGCGGTGGCCGGGACGGACCTGATGCTCGGCGCGCAAAACGTGCATGAGGCACCACAGGGTGCTTTCACCGGTGAGCATTCCGTCGCGATGGTGGCAGATACCGGTGCGACGTATGTCATCATTGGGCATAGTGAGCGGCGTCATGTTTTTGGCGAGACGAATGACCAATTGAACAAGAAGGTTCGTGCTGTGATCGCCGGTGGGCTGCAAGTGATCTACTGCGTGGGTGAGACTTTGCCCCAGCGTGAGGCCGGAAAAACGCAGGCGGTCGTGGACGAGCAAATCGATGCCGTGCTCGCTGCCGATGTGGACGCGGCTAAGCTGACCGTGGCGTATGAGCCGGTTTGGGCCATTGGAACCGGAAAAACGGCCAGCCCGGAGCAGGCTCAGGAAGTCCACGCGGGTATCCGGACCCGGTTGACTGGGATTTACGGGGCTCAGGCGGCGAATGCGGTCCGAATCCAGTATGGTGGTAGCGTCAAACCGGGCAATGCGGCCGCCCTTTTGGCTGAGCCGGATATTGACGGTGCCCTCGTGGGCGGGGCGTGCTTGGTGGCCGGGGACTTTGCAGCTATTATCTCGGCCGCCGCGGAGACGGTTCCAGCGGCGTGATTTCTTCGGAATATGAGTTCGTTGTGACAACAGGTAGTCGTGCGGTGCCAGCTAAGATTGGCTTGGTGCCTGCGGCCGGTTTTTCGGCAAGGTTTTGGTTGAGACATTATTGATGAACATGCTAGGTGCTATGTCGTATCCTCAGTTGGCTCTGACACTCTTGATGATTGCGGTCTGTCTGCTTCTGATACTCGTCGTGCTCGTTCAGCGCGGTCGCGGGCAGGGGTTGGCTGGTGCGTTTGGCGGCGGCGGTGGCGGTGGCGGGGCGTTTGGTGCCAAGACGGGTGACGTGTTCACCTGGATTACCGTTATCATCGCGGTGCTGTTTCTGGTTCTTAACGTAGCCGGAAATTTCACCTTGGATCAAACACCCGAAGCGCCGACGGTTGTAGACGCTGGGGCGGTGACGGATTTGGAAATCGTACCGTCTGAAGACGCGCCGGCGA
>JAJRSR010000240.1 GCA_024278695.1 Planctomycetota bacterium
AAATGACGCTTGTGCTGATCGATTCCGATAAACAGCATTATGGGTTCTCCTGTGAAAAAGGATTCAGTTTTAGCGATCCCACAAAGATACGCCGTCAAATACATCCTGCAGGAGAACCCTCTTTCATAGAATCATTCTTCGTGTCACCGCAGCACGAACCGCGTGCAAGTACACGCTCCTGGTGACACGAAGGGTGGGGGACGGACCTGTGCGGGTGCCCTTCGTCCACCACCCTTCGGGCGTACCCGAAAAATGGGGCACCCGCCCGTGTTGTCTTGCACCCGAGCGGTCTCGTGAAATTGGCAGCAGGGGTAAAAAGGCAGGTCCGTGTCTTCCGACCACTCGAACGACCCATCACACAAACTGCGTCGGGCGTAAAGCCCTCACTACCCGACCTCGCGTCTTTGGAACATGGCCACCGCGAGGCCGAGAATACCAGTAGTGAGCAACACGCCGTACAGAGTGACATAGCCCACGTATTGCGGCGTGACAGTCGTTTCCATTTCCGCAGTCACCAACCCATCGACAACCCAGAATGGCCCGATGTTTGGGATGATGCCGTAGGCAACCGCAGCGAGGGTCGAGGTCTCGGCGTGCTGCCCCAAGGCGTAATCAGAAATAATGCCGAGCCCAAGCACTCCGGTGCAGATCACCAGAGTCATGACCTGCGCCAACCGCGTGGAGGCCGCCACCGCGATGGCCGCTGTCACCATGGCCGCGACCGATACCAAGAATGCGGCGAGGATGACCTGTCCGCCGACGAAGTCGCTGCCGAACGGGATCACATCCCAATGAGCGTCAAAAAAACCCACGAGCAACACACCGGCTGTCAGCGCAGGCACAAGAACTTTGACGACCGTCGACCCGAAGTGTTTGCTATAAAAGAAGTTAGACAAAGCTCCCCCAAGAAAAGCCACCGCAACGGCCCCGAGACCGAACACCAACACCGGCCCATCCCAAGGGTCTGAGGAGTTTTGTAGAACGCCATGCCGAACGGACAAGATGAACACCAGCGTCGAGAGGTAGAACGCGACGGCCATCGCCGCTAGAAGCCCCACAAACTTACCCAAAATAAACAAGGGACGACTCACCGGCTTGGAAACCACGGTGAGAACGGTCTTGTTTTCGATCTCTCGGGTGATGACACCGGAGGCGCTGAAAACCGACAAGAACAAACCACTTAGCAGCAGCGTACAGAGACCAAGATCGAGGAGAAGTTTGTTGTCGTCCTCGAGGGTGAACGCGGCCAACGAGACGTTAAGGATCAACAAAGCAGCCGTGGTGATGAGGATAACGCCGTAAAGCGGTTGCCGAATGGTCTCAACGAAGCTGTTTAGTGCCACCGTGTAGAAGCGTTGAAACATTTGGATTGACACCCGTTTGAGTCGCTCATCCGCATCGGCGGGAGCAGAACCAGAAGCCACGACCACTCATTGGCACGGTCGAAGCGATTATTGTAAGCTGCCGACCCGGCTCGACAAGCCGGTGAATGACCCGGCAATCGGCTACAAATAGGAATACGAGCGTGAGCGGCGAAGGTTCGCCGAGCGCTCCTGCCAAGATGGAAACGACAGTATGGCGCAAACGACGGCTGCAGACGATAAACGCGCTCAACATGTGGCGGCTGCGGGTTTTTGGCTCCAGATCGTGGGATACGGCGCGCTCACGGCGTTCGCCTACCGATGGGACTCCTCCGCGCTCGGCACGGTGGCCAGACTCATGCTTGGCGGTGTTCCCGTGTGGGCCGTGCTCTATCTGATCTTCAAACAGGCCCGCCGCGTCCGCGCGGAACAGCTTGAAACCATTGAGCTACAGCGTTCCCGAGCGTCGGGTGAGGGCTCGGCGATCTTCGACCTGGAAGACGAGGAACTGTTGATCGAACGAGACCGGCTGCTCTGGATCGTCAGGTGGCTTCTGCCTGCGACAACGGTTCTTGTCGCCGCCTATTTTGTTTTAGGGAACTTCATCTGGTGGGATTGGACCCTGGCGGACGCTTTCAACCCCGCAGTCGATGGCGGCATCAAACCCGCCGCAGACCCCACCCTCATCATGTGGCCGGTCATCCTGATCGGGCTGGTCTGTTTTCTCTTTGCCCGAACCACAACGGCGCTCTCGCGTTTTGGTGATTGGCGGCTGCTGCACGGCGGAGCCACGCTGATGGCCGCCAACGCCCTGGCTTGCTTGGCACTTTCGATCGGGCTGATGGCTGCCCCCAACATCGACTGGGCAGAGCCGGGACTTTGCTACCTGTTGCGCGTGGCGATGGTGGTGCTCGGCATCGAATTGCTCGGCAACTTCGTCATGGATTTCTACCGGCCGCGAGAAGCCGGCATCGTGTCCCGTCCCTCCTTTGACTCGCGTCTGCTTGGGCTTATTACCGAGCCGGGTGGGATCGCGAAGTCCATGGCCGAGGCGGCCAACTATCAATTTGGGTTTGAGGTCAGCGCCACTTGGTTCTACCAGCTCATGCAGCGGTGGTTGTTTCCCCTGACGGTGGCAACGGTCGTTGTCATTTTGGCGCTCACCAGCGTCATCATTGTCGATGCGGACGAGCAGGTCGTGGTGGAACGGTTTGGCACGCTGCAAACCGAGGAGCCGCTTGACGCCGGATTGCACTTCAAGTGGCCGTTCCCGATCGAAGTGGTCCAGCGGGCGAACTCCAAGAGTATTGCGGAGATCGTACTTGGAGAGGAAAAAGAGGCGGACGACCACCACGCCCATGAAGCCGAACTCTGGACAGAGGAGCATAAGTTTCTCCCGGAGATGATGCTTCTCGTCGCTTCCACGAAATCCGGATCGGAGAACGACAATGCCAAGGCCACGGCTGACGGCGACAAGAGTACTCCGGTGAGCCTGCTGATGGTTTCCATTCCGATCGAATACCGCATCAAAGATATCCGACAATATCTCTACAACTACACCGAACCGGATCGGCTGCTTGAATCCATCGCCTACCAATACTTGTCTGATTACGCTTCGGGCGTGGATGTTGACGAGTTGCTCGGGCCGGGCCGGGCGGCGTTCAACGCACGTCTTCACGAACTGATTCAGACGCGGTTGGATGAACTGGAAGTCGGCATTGAGCTTGCGTTTGTCGGTGTGCGTGCCGCGCACCCACCAGCCAAGGACAAGGTGGCCGCCTCATTCCAGGCAGCCGTCGCCGCGCAAATCCACAGACGTGCCCTGATCAACTTCGCCGAAGCCGCCGCACGGGAAATCCTGACCAATGCCGCCGGGGCGGAGACGCAGGCGTTGGAGATCGACAAGCTGCTGCAAGAACGCGATACGATGCAGTCCAGTGCCACGCCAGACGCCGAGCAACTTGCTGTAACGGAGAAAAAGATCGAACAGATGCTCATGGGCGACGCAGAAGCCGGGGTGTCGCGGCTGAGCGGATCGGCTGCGATCCTGATCGCCACCGCACGTTCGGACGCCGCAAAAACCATCGCCCAAGCTGCGAGTAAGGCCCGGTCATTCGGCACGGAGGTCGTCGCCTACGAGGCGGCACCGGAACTGTACCTTCAACGTCGAGCCCTCGATGTATACCGTGGTATCGACAACGTGCGTAAGTACGTCATCCTCGGTGATCCGACCGGCGTTCTGATTGAATACGACACACAGAAGGAAGGCGGCTTGGACCGCGTTCTCGCGGAAGACAAAGAATAGCACGAGACGCCTTGACTACCGCTGCCTTGGCGCAGCGCGACGGAGATGAAGAGACGATGAAGAACCTTGGCACGATATTGGCAGCGATATTTCTCACGGGCGTGCTTGTGATGTACATGTGTACATTCCAAGTGCGTTTTACAGAGGTGGCACTGCTCAAAACCTGGGGCAAGCCGGCAGAGGCAGCCATCACCGAAGCCGGGCTGCGATGGAAGTGGCCGCCGCCTGTCCAGACGGCCGTCATCTACGATCAACGCGCACGAATCCTGGAAGACCGGACACTCGAGACGCGTACGATTGACGGAAAGAACGTACTCGTCACGACATTCACACTCTGGAAAATCATCGATCCCGTGAAGTTTCATACCAACTTCCCAGACGGTGTGGAAGAAGGGGAAAATACGCTGCGTACGATGATTGTCGCCCACAAACAGGCCGTCATTGGCAAGCGCAGCCTCTCGGAGTTCGTCTCGGTCCGCGAGTCGGACCGCCACCTTCGAGAAATCGAAGACGAGATTCGCCTCGCAGCGGTGGATAGCGCGAAGGACGAATTCGGCATCGAAATCATTGACTTCGGAATCAAAAAACTCGGGCTGCCAGAGTCTGTCACCTCCGCAATCTTTCAGAGTATGAAGTCCAACGAAGAGAAGAAAGCGGCGGGTTATCGCGCTTCTGGCGAAGCCCGCGCAGCCGACATCGAGGCCGAAGCGCGCGCGGCAGAATCCCGCATTCTTTCGGCCGCACGCCAGAAAGCGGACGAGATCCGATCGGAAGCGGAACGGGTTGTCAGCGGGTATTACGAGGAGTTCGCTCAGAACCCGGAGCTGCGCATCTACCTTGATAAGCTACGGGCATTGGCCGAGTCACTACAGGACAACACAACGCTCATCATCGACACGACCCAAGCCCCGTTTGACGTGCTTGACCCGGAAAACAGAAAGGCCGTCGCCGAAACCGGTAGCGCTAACTAAGCAGGCTACAGCGCCGCCGCACGATCAGCGGCATCAGGAATGTCATAGACCTTCGCAACGTAAAGAATCGCAAAGTCACTGCCACAAGCAGACGGAAACCACAACGTGAGCCCCAACCACCACCATCACGACGAGCACGACCATCGCAATATCGAGGCGGTGGAGGCACCGATGGACGCGGCCAACCGGTCCCTGTCTGATGCCCTCCGCGCGAGCTTTAGCATCCTCAAAGGCATCATGATGGTACTCGTCGTGCTCTATCTGTTTTCCAATGTGCGCCGGGTCGATAGCCATGAAGAAGCCCTGGTGCTACGGCTCGGAAAACTTCAGCCCGAGGTCCAGCAGCCGGGGCTCGTCTGGTCGATGCCCTTCCCACTGGACGAAATCGTCCGACTACCCACGAAGCAGAGCAACACGTTCACAGTCGAGAGCCATTCTTTCCAACGGCGCGCGAATGACCGTAACAAGCCGCTCTCTTTTATCAGTTGGCCGCCTGGCATGGGGCTGCACCCCACGATTGACGGTGCGCTGATGACGGCCGACGGCGGCTTGGTGCATACCAAGTGGAAAATCACTTACAAGATTGATCGTGTCGACAGATACGTTTCCAACGTGCTCAGTCGCGAAACCGAGGCCGCGGAGGAGCTCATCAAAACGTTCGTCGAAACGTGCGGCATCCACGTCGGAAGCGAAGTCACGGCCGACGAGCTGATTCGAACGAAAGTCGAATACGTTCAGGACGAGATCAAACACCGCGTCAACCAGCGACTCACAGGTATCGATAGCGGTATCCTGGTCACGCGCATCGAGATGCACGAGCCGACACCGCCCATCGCCGTTCGCGATTCCTTTGACGCGACGCAGCGTTCTGAAAACTTCAAGCAAAAGCGCCTTCGCGATGCAGAGCAGGTTCGCGATCGCGTCATTAACGAAGCCGGCGGTGAAGCCGGAATCCGGATCCTCTCGATCCTCGACGCTATCGACCAAGGCGGCACGGCGGAACAACCGCTAGCCTATTGGCATAAAGAGCTTGACCGTGTCTTGCTTGAAGAGTCTGAAGGCATGGCCGGTCGCATGATCAAAGACGCCGGTGCGTATCTCGCGATTGTCTCCGGGCAGATGCAAAGCGACGTTGAGCTGTATCGAACGCTGTTACCGGAGTATGAGCGAAACCCGCACTTGCTCGTCAACCGGCTCTGGGAACAAACCAAGAAAGACATCTTCACGAACCCCCGCGTCACGAAGATCTACAGACCGGGGAACTCACCGTTTCGCATTAGAATAGGGCTTGACCCAGAACACACACGCAAGGAAGAGGCGCGACGGCTACAAGAGCAGGAATTTGATCCGGCGTCACTGATGCCGGCCCGGGCTGTGCCACTGGGACCAGAGTTCGATTAAGTTGGATTAGGCGTAGCAACACCAACACCAGGGTGAGGGTGCCTTCATGGAAAACCGTGCCATCCCCGTCGTACAAACGGCGGGTCTCTGCAAGAACTTCAAGGACTTTTGGCGCAGACCCCGCGTCCAGGCGGTGAAGGACCTCAATATCGAGATCGAGCCGGGTGCGATTTTTGGGTTGCTTGGCCCCAACGGCTCCGGCAAGACCACGACAATCAAAATGTTGCTCGGGCTGCTTTACCCGACGAAGGGACGGATTTCCATCTTCGGTAAGGCACCGTCGGATGTGGCCGTCAAGGCCCGCATCGGCTTCCTGCCGGAGGAGTCGTACCTCTACCGTTTTCTCGTCGCCCATGAAACGCTCGACTATTACGGGCGGCTGTTTCGCTTACCGAAACGCGTGCGTCGCGAGCGCAGCGACCGCCTGCTCGACATGGTCGGGCTGACCCACGAGGCCAAGCGTCCCATCGGCGAATACAGCAAGGGGATGGCCCGGCGCATCGGACTCGCCCAGGCGCTCATCAACGACCCGGAGTTTCTGATTCTCGACGAACCGACCGCAGGGCTTGATCCGATTGGTTCTCGACAGATCAAGGATGTCATCCGTGACCTGGGCCGCAAGGGCAAGACGATCCTGCTATCGAGCCATGTACTCAGCGACGTCGAAGATGTGTGCGACCGGGTCACGATCCTCTACGGTGGGCAGCAGCGGGCGATGGGCGAGGTCAACGAGCTACTCCGCGAGCGCGACGTCACGCAGATCACGACGCCCCCGCTCTCCGACGATACCATCGCAAAAATCCGCGACATGGTGAATCGGCTGGAAAAGAAGGAAATCCTATCCATCTCCAACCCACGGGTGAAGCTCGAAGAGTTCTTCCTCAAGATCGTCGAGGAAGCGCAGGCCGCGAACGTGCATACGCATGGTGCCGGGAAAGCGGGCGCTATCCCTGAATTCCTCCAGAAAGCCACCGAAGCGACAGCGCAAGGTGCCTTCGTGGAGTCACTCATCGAAGCGTCCACCCGTCGTCCCACGGAATCCATCGCACCGGTAGAGATCCCCGTAGGTGAGGCTCCGGCCGAACCAACTCGGGATGTCGTGGACGCACTGCTTGGGAAAACGGAAGCGGAACAAGCGGAGCCACCCGCTCCCGCCGCACCGGAGCCAACAGCGATGCAACCGCCAGAACCACGGGAAACGCCAGCAGCAGACCGATCCATCATTGAAGGATTGCTAGGCCAAAGCAACGACGAAGCGTCATCGGACGCGGATTCGACGAACGAGAAGTAAGCAAGGACGCTACGAGGACAGCCGTGAGCAAGACCTGGGCCGTGGCCCGACAGATGATCGCCGAAGGCATCCGGATGAAGATCGCGCTGGTTTTCCTGGTGCTTCTTGGCACGGTGGTGCTGGGTTTGCCGTTCGCCATTACCGGTGATAGCTCGCTCACGGGTGCGGTGCAGAGCTTCATGTCGTTCGCGTTCACGGCCACTGCGGTCCTGCTCTCCATTCTCACGATTTTCCTGTCGCGCTCTTTTTCCGACGAACTGGTAAACCGTCAGATTTTTCTCGTGATGACGAAACCGGTCGCTCGGTGGCAGTATGTCGTTGGCAAGTGGCTCGGTATCACGACGATCAACTTCATTTTCCTCGCGTCGTCCGGGCTCATCATTTACGGCATGGTCTTCTACATCAAAGCGACGCACCCACCGATCGACACCAGGTTCGACCTGGCCGAGCTCAACAACGAAGTTCTCGTCGCTCGTCACGCCGCCAAATACCAACTGCCAAACTTCCGCACGGGTGCCGAGGCTGAGTTCGATCGCAATCTCGAAGAAGGGATGTACGACGATCGAGAAGAATTAAACAAGGAAGAGGAAATCGGTCGGTTGTCCAGGAAAAACGAAGCCCGATGGCGCATCGTTCCGCCGGGCAACATGCGCACGTTTAAGTTCAGCAACCTACTCGTAGACCGCACCGAGGGACACTTTGTTCAGCTTCGATATCGGGCTACTGTCTCGCGGTACCCGCCAGATGAAATCTTCCGTGCGCACTGGCGTTTCGGCGATCCCTACCGCGGCGCTACGGTTCGAGATATTCCGGTTCGCCATCGCGCAGACCGGTGGCACACGATCCGGGTGCCTTCTGACGTTGTCGCGCCGGATAACACACTCACCGTGGAATTTTTCAACCAAAACCCCTATGAAGGGGAACCGCAATTCGGCAACATTTTCGAGTTCCGAAAGTCTGAAGATGTTTCCGTACTGTTCATCGTCGGCTCGTTCGAGTGGAATATGGTCCGCCTGTTGGTTCTCATGTTCTGCAAGCTAACGTTTCTCAGCGCCGTGGCCATTCTGATGACAAGCGTCTTTTCGTTTCCCGTCGCGTGCCTGGGCTCATTCACGGTCTACGTCCTCGCGGCCGGACTCAGCTTCGTCATGGAGGGGCTCGATCAGCTCTCTGACGACTATGCCGGCATGTTTTCTTCCCCGGGAGAGTTTCTGGCCCAGTCAACCGTATACTTGCTCACACTGGCCAGGTTTATTCTCCCAGACTTTGCGCGATTCGACGCTGTGGAATCGTTCGTGAACGGGCACAATGTGGGCTTGGTGTGGGTGTTGCAGGCTGTCGGAGATATGGCCATGATGAAAACGGGAATCGTTCTGGGGCTTGCCGTCTTGCTGTTTCACCGTCGTGAGGTTGCCGAGATTTCCGTGTAGCGTGTTTCAGGAAGCGCGAGCGCGGTACCGCGCTACGAACCGAAAGCTATGTCAGAAACGATTTCCTACAAACTCCCGAAGCACTTGGCCGCACGCCGTTCGGCGCAGCGCTACGAATGGACTGTACAGGTGGTCGGGGTTTCCGTAGCGATCGTCACGTTCACGCTGGCCGCGCTACTCGTCGGACCGATTAACGATATCCGAAAAGAGAGACAACTCGTCATCAACCCGGAGACCGTCGCAGGGCTGCCGCCGGGTATCGCACTGCTGAGCAAGACGGGTACGTTTCGCGCGCTCGCGATCGACTGGGCCTCCATCCGTGCGGAACGTCTTAAGGAAGAAGGTAAGACGTACGAAGCACTCCAGCTTCACCAGACCATCTGCGCCCTAGCCCCACGCTACCCCAAGCTCTGGGCCTACGCTTCATGGAACATGGCGTACAATATTTCCGTATCCCAGTTTACGCCGGAAGCGCGTTGGAAGTGGGTGCGTAACGGTATCGAGATTCTTCGTGACAAGGCCATCGTCTTCAACCCGCGATCGATCACACTCTACAAAGAGATGGCATGGACCTATTGGCATAAGATCGGTGACTTTCTCGACGACGAGCACTGGAACTACAAGCGTGCGTTGGCCGTCGATATCGAACGCATCCTCGGCCCGCCGCCGATCACCCTGACCAATGCGGAATACTATGCGTGGTTCAAAAAAGTCGTAGACGCGCCACGCGATCTCGACAAGCTCCTCAAAGATGACCTCGAAGTCCGAGCACTGGTCGATATTCTAGAGCAGGTCAAACTTTATCCCGATCTCTCGCTTCTGGAGTTCGTGGCCATGAACATCAGACCCGAGCTAATGGTCACGGAGCTGTACGCGGAACCCCTGGCAGAAAATACGCTGGAATACCGCAGGCTCACCATCATCAAGAACCCGGAATTCAAGCCGGCGTTGGAACGCCTGCTGGCCACGGTCCGATCAAAAATCCTTCGCGAAGATCAGAAGTTTGATCTCGACTACATGTACTCAATGATGGTGGACCGGTTTGGTCCCCTCGACTGGCGCAACGCCTTTTCGCATTCATTGTATTGGTCCAGCTTCGGTGATGATCGCTGCAAGGGCATCGCGGGTAGCGATCCGGCCGACTCCATGAACACCGCCCGGTTCGTTTTCTTCTCACTCAGCAAGCTCGTAAACCGCGGGCGCATGACCCTCTACCCAGACTTTGCAGATCCGTTTGCGTCATACGTTGATCTCTCGCCCGACACGCGGTACATCCCCTACGTCTACGAAACCTACATGCGACTCGGCAAGGAGCAGTTCGGGGACGACCCGCGGTATATCGAGGGAACACCGGGACCGAACTACATGGTCGGCTTTGTATCCAGCATGCACAACTGGATCCACCTCCTCTACTTTGAAGGTGGCGAGAAAAACCTGGCGCTCGCGGAGCAGTACTACACCTGGCTTCGCGAATACAACCGCAGCACCAACGGCCAAATACAAGGACAGTACCTCACGTCCGTCGAAGAGCTCGTCATGCACGAGATTCGCGGTCAGCTTGAAACGTATCGGGCGGCCGGCACCATCGTACGAACCTTTGTGCGGCGGGCGCTAAAGCAGTTCTCCCTGGGACAGAATCGCCAGGCCATGACCTCGATGATCCGCGCGCGACAGTGCTATGACATCTGGATGGAGGGGACCGATACGCTCCTCAACGACCGTTCGGCACTCGAACGACCTCGGATTATCCTGCGCGATGAGATCGAACAATTCATGAAGGACATGCGGTACAGCCCACTGTTCAAGGCGCGTCTCTGGAAAAGCCTCCCGCTTGAACAAAGACAAATGGTCTACGACATTGTCAGGCCTGTCTTTGTAGCAATATGTGAAGCTCAGAAGCCGAGGTGGGATGTACATCGCGCCTTTGGGGAGCCCCCCGGTATGGACGCGGCCAGGAAGAATCTCCCGGACTATCGCGCACCGGCGCACCGCGATGACGTCGAAGAGGGAACAAGGTACGAGAACTAAGCCGACACGCGCGCGTCATGCTACCGACGCCGCATAGCCGCACGGATGAGGTGGGTGAGTCGTTCGCACACGAACTCTCTGAAAACGTCTCGATTCAAGCCGTGCAGCCGGAGCATCGGTCCGGTAGCCAACTCCCCATGCAGGTCCGGGCAGTACCGCGTTTCATGAAAGGCGATGCCTTCGCTGGTCACTGTACCGTGCAATTGAAAACGGTATTCGCCCAAGCCAAACTCAAACTTCACCTCACGACCACCCTCAAGGAAGTTCGAGGCGTCCATCTGGAGCGACACGCCCATCCCGGAATACTTCTCAACCAGCTCGACAAACTCAGGCACGAGATCGTTGAGCATCAGCGATCGCAAGCGGATCAACGGATCAGCCGCAGCGCTGGCGATATTGACGCCGCGCTTTTCCATCACGTTGATGAGCGAGTCCAATTCGTTCTCTGCCGACCGAGGCGGCGGCGGTGGCGGCGGGAGAGAATGCTGCACGAGCTGTTGATAGGTTTTGGGCTGGTCACTTTCTGACACGAACAGACTCCCGCATTCAAGAGCTAACGAGCATGCGCAACACGCGCCCTATCGTTTTTCGGCTCTGCCTGTAGGCACCTGAAACGCAGACGGTAGCACTAGGGAAAGTCTACAATTCCGCTACGCCAGACCGATAAGAGTTTGTCGTGAGGGTAAGAAGGCGGCTCAGCTTATCGGGCCGCGCGCTGCGGCAGAATCAACGTGACAACCAGCATCCTAAAAACGCTTCCAAACGAAATACATCAAACCCAACACCGCGAGCACGATGAGTGTCTTCACCGCGTCGGCAAAGCTGACCATGATGATATTCACGGCCAGCGCAATCTGTAGGGCGATCAAGGCGACAGCCAACGGAATCCCCAACGGACATCGGAACACATGCGCCGGAAACGTGTTCTCGCGTAGCCGAAAAATAATCAAACTACCATACGTCAAGCCGAACAAAATAGAGCTAGCCAGAAAATAAATACCCAAAACCTGTCGGAAGTCGCGCGTCAGTACCAACACGATCGACACACTGGCCACGACCACCAACGCCGGCAACGGTGCCTGCCCCCGCGTCATGTAAGCCATGAACCGAAAGGTGAGACCGTCGCGGGCTAATGCAAAGGTCACGCGGATCGTCGCCAGCACCGTGGAACTCAGCGAGCCCAAACAGACCAACACGGCCGCCACCAGCATGGCCGTGCGCCCGCGTTCCCCAACAAGCCGCCCCATCGCCTCACCCAATACAGAATCATACTGGTGCATTTCACCCGCAGGAATCGCCCGAAGCAGCGCCACATTCACCAAGACATAAATGCCCGTCAACGCCAATGCCGAAGCCAGTAAGGCGAGCGGCATCGCCCGCCGAACATCTTTGACCTCCTCGGCCAACTTCGCCGCGTCCGTGCTGCCCATGTACGGCCACAGCGCCGCCATGAACCCACCCAGCATCATCGAAGCCGTCAGCCCGCCACCACCGGTCGCTACCGCGCGCTCAGCGAAAACCGGCTCACGCCCCCACAAGAAGCACACAACCACAACTGACAACAACGCGACGAGTTTACCCACAGTAAGCCCGTTTTGTATCAACGCGCTCGCACGCAAACCCAGCGCGTTTAACCCCGTCACCAGCACAATCGCGCCAGCGGCCACGACACCGGAGGTGCCGCTCGAGAGCCCGAACAGTTCTACGGAAAAATCCCCCAGCGCCAGGGCAATCGTAGCCGCCCCGCCGCCGATGACAAAAACGGTGTAACCCCAACCGAAGAAAAACGCGACGAACTCACCGTAGGCCTCGCGCAAGTAGACATACTCACCACCGGCTTGGGGGTAACGCGTGGCGAGCTCGGCCGTAACCAGACTCATCACCAGATTAACCATGCCACCGACGATCCATGCGAACACAATAACTGAGGACGACGGCATGGCACCGGCCACCTCACCCGGCACGCGAAACACGCCGGACCCGATCGCCACACCCATACCCACGAAAATCGCGGTAGGCGTACCCAACAGCCGCCGAAGCGGCCTCGTAGTTTGATGATTCGTCGTCAAGTTTTCAGAGGCTCCGCGTCAGGTCGTACGCAAGCATCGTAGCGTCCAGCGGGAGAACCGTCACGCGGCAGCGGGTGCCACCGATTGTGTCACATACTCGGCCTGGATTCACAGATACGAAATAGATCGTCGGCCGAGGATGCCCGTGAAACCACGACACCCTCGACCGACGACCCAGGAGGAATGGAGAACAAATAGTAATTACGAACAGAACGAGGTTCTGCTCGCTCAGGGTTGCCTTCGTGCCAATGGTCTGGCCGATCAACCAGGACACACTGTAGCGTTCCCTCGTTGCAGCTACAGACAAATCAGGCCATTCTTACGCTGCATTAGTAGACTTTGATATAGATTTTGGACGACCAACGTCGTGGGAGCGTCACTACCCAGGCGGCATGAGTTCTGTGAGCGTATCGCGTGCAGCGGAGAGGTCATCAACAGGCAATGCGGCGTCCGTACGACGGAGAATGTAGGGGCCACTCAGATCCGCAGCATCCAACGTCGCCAACACGCCGATTAGATCAACGTCACCTTGCCCCAGCGGCGTTTCGTGCCCGGCGTGCTCGTCGAGTCCAGCCGTGGCATCACGAACATGCAACATGCTGGCGTGCTCGATCCATTGCTCGACCGACGCCAAAGGGTTCACACCCTGCATGACCATCGCGGCGGGATCAAGGCAGACACGGATAGCCGGGCATCGCAGCGCATCCAGCACGCCGCCAAGCCGATCGCCGCTATCCAAAGCAGGGCGTATGGCATAGCCCACACCTCGCGCATCGGCGTGTTCTCCGATTCGGCTTAGCGCCTCAAGCGCGATCTCATCGGGCGCGCCGCTGTCGGTATCCGTCAGTAACCCTACCGCCGCAGTCACGCAACGAACACCCATGTCGCGTGCAAGATCAAGCACCGCACACGTTCGCGAAACGCGCTCATCAACCGTGGACGCGTTCGATAGTCGTAGGTGCCGCATGTCGGCGACGAGCGCGCCGAACTGCAACCCCAGACCACCGGCCAAACGAACGAGATGACGGCGACCACTGGCACTCAGCCTTGACGGGGATAGATCACCCTCGACCGTGGCAACCTCAATCACGCGGAATTGTAAATCGGCAGCACAGCGCAGCGCGGCCTTGGTTTCGAGATGAAAATCGTCAATATCTACGCCGACAACCGGTCCGGACATCACTCAGCCCCTTCATCGCCACAAACACGCCCCGTCCACCAACCGGACGCACAGCAAGCTGTGTTTACTGTAGCGACAGACGCACGTTTGCCAAGGCGGTACCCGGCTAGAGCTTCGTGTTCATCTTCCGCATGTCGGCGATCTGATAGAAGCAACTCATCACCGTCGGAACGAACAACATAAACGGGCCTACCACGGAACTGTTGCTGACCATGGATTGATAGGTATTGTTGATCGCTGGCACGGTCATCACGATCGCCAGAATACCGGACATCAGCGCGGCGGCACCCAGGAACGACGTGAGCAGAACCACCACATGACGACGGTTCAGATACGCATAAGCCGTAGCAGCCATCATGACAGCCGCACCCAGCGCATACTGCGCCATGCCGTGTATGCCGATAGCCTGAAAGTAGATCAACGCCGCACCGGAAGCGACAATACCGCCGAGGATGGCGACCAAGTAACGCGCTGGCCAATAGCTGACGACGCCGAACAGCAATCCGCCGGCAACACCAAACATCCAATCCCCGCTACCGGACACACCCGATCCGAAAAACGACATGCACAACCCGCCACCGATGATCGCGAACGAACAAACGACGCACAAGCGCCAGAGCCGCCAACCGAAGAACATCATACCGATACCAGCAACAAGCAGCGGTATCGCGGCCGCACCGTTCGAATCCCGAAGGAAGAACTGCCAGCTTTCCAATGAAAACGTCATAACCCTGCACCCCTTATGCCCGGCCCTCGTGCGGCCGGCAGACCTCTACGGCTGGATGAACCTACCAGTGTACGCCTCAGGCGCGGCACCCGCGCGAACGCGTCACCACGAACCGATCGGATCTAGGGTACGATATATTCGTGACTAAGGGCCGGTGCGTTCCACCTTGGCGGCGGGAACCGGTCTTGTGATGGCGGTCTGAACGATGAAGGAACTGACGAAAAACCCGCCGATTATCGCACCGAACACGGCTGGCCGTGCGGCAAAAGCCTCATACCCTTGCTCGGGCCAATAATGCGACACAAGCGTGGACATGCCGGCCGTCACAAAACTGGTCCCCAATAGCGCGGTCGAGAGGATCAGCGCCCAGCGCATCGCCACCACGCCGAGGCATAGTCCGGTAAGCACGGCCACAACCCCAAGCGTCAAGGCACCCTGCTCCAACGCACCATCGCGCTGCGTCGCAAAGGCCCAAAACTGCTGCGCCCACTGTTTCGGGCTACGACTTCGATAGGCCGCTTGCTGCTCGGGCGAGGGGACGCTGAACGTAAACTCACCATTAACCGTTTCTGTCTGCATCGACTGATCAAACTCGGTCATGTGCGGTACCACCCGCTGATAGCCAAACGCTCCGAGCGCCACCGCGCTCAGCACGGCGGCCGTCAGCACGCCGACCCAAAAACGCATCGTCTGATAGCCGATGACGCCAAACACCAACGCCCCCGCACCAATACACACCGGCATCGGATAGCCGCTCTGCCTGGCGAAATAGAACCCCGCGACAGCACCGGCACCGGCAAATGTAAACGTCGATGCCACCCGCGCCATCTTGGCACCCAACACGCTCAGACCAACACCAGCAACGAGCAGCATCACGGCTAGCGGAACGGTCTCGTTCAAAAGGTCGGCCGGTGCGTGTTGCGCAGCCAAAGCCTGCGCATGATCAATCAGCGTTGATAAGTCGGACATGACACTATTACCCGTTTCCATGATCGATACATCGTCCCTTGCGACTCAGATTCTACCCCGTATTCGGATCGACCCGTGTAATATTCCGCAAGATCGTATCACCAAGAACCCCCGTTATAGGCTGAAAACCGGGATTCCCGTTTGAACAGGAGCGATTGTACCGGCTCAAAGGCCCGGAACCGTAATTCGATCGGGAAAGGTGGAGATGTCGATCACCAGGTGGTCCGCATCAACGCGCCCGGTCTCACGGTAGTTCGCACGCAACAGGGCGAGCTTCTGCTCGGCGAAGTTTTCCTCCACCTCCTGCCCCAGCGCGGAGCCCCAGGCGATCCGCCCCTCGGAACGATCCGTCGCCAGCAGGATATGAGACCGGTAGGGATCAACGCGCCCCGCATAGTTTTCAACATGTACGCCCGTCACCTGATACGCGAACGACTCGCGTGCGATCCGGTCGAGCACGGCCAAGCCAGCCGTCAAATCCTCACCCATCCAAACCGCACCGGCCTGCGGCGCTTCGGCCGTGACGCCCTGCACCAGCTTCCAGGTCGGCTCATACCGATACGAACCCGGCAAGCGAATCCGATGCGCATCCACCAGGAAATACGTATCATCCCGCTTAACCATGGCAACCGGATACCGGTAGTTGGCACTCACCTGCACCTTGGCTTCGCTCGTCTTGCGAACAAAGTTCACGCGTTCCACCCAACCGACCGCACCCAACCGATCGGCCATCGCCTCACACAAACGATCATCCGTCCACAACATCGTCTGCAAGTCATCAATCGAAGCGTAGAGGTCATCGAGCGCAAACGACGCGAGGTACCCAGGAAGATCAACAAACAGTACATCGGCGGCCGGGTGCTTTTCGATCGCCATCGTGCGAACGTGCGTATCAAGACGCCCGATCCCATACGCAGCCGAAGCAAAACACGCAGACGCACCGACAAGCAATACGCCGCCAACCACCGCGCGACGGCGGTAGTCCTCGTCAATCGCAGTCCACCAGCGTAACGGGGCGAAACCACGCCCCTTTCGTTTTCGCTTCCTAGCCATTGTATAAGAATCTCAGGGCATCCACGCCGGAGGGATCACGCTACGGTGTGACCACACTACGGCGTCGGTGCGAGGGATAATTCCACCATTCTCTGACACAGATCGTCAAACGAGAGCCCGATCCTTGACGCCGCTTTGGGAAGCAGTGAATGACTCGTAAACCCGGGGATCGTATTGACCTCCAGGGCGTACGGCTCACCACTGACCTCATCCACCATCCAATCCACCCGGGAAAACGCCCGACAGCCGAGCACCCGGTGGGCCTCAACGCTGAGCCGTTGGACTTTCTCCAGAAGCGGCTTCGGCAACTCCAAGTCAAAGAGGTACTGCGTATCGTTGGCGACATACTTGGCGTGATAGTCGTAAAACTCCCCCGCGGGCTTGATCTCGCAAACCGGCAACGCCACATCCCCGAGCACCCCAACGGTCAACTCAGGCCCCTGAACATACCGCTCCACCAAAGCCGCGCCATACTTTTCAACCACCTGCGTCGCCGCGTGTCGCAGGTCTTCACTGGTCCGCGCGATCGAGGTATCCACACTGCTCCCCGACGCCACCGGCTTAACCACTGCGGGTGCGGCGATTCGGACTGTTAGATCCAACAGCGTACTCGGTGTGACCACCTCATAAGCCGGAGTCGGTACGTTCGCCGATTCGAACAGTTTTTTGGACGCCACCTTGTCCATCGCGATCCGAGACGCCTTCGCATCCGACCCGCAATAGGGCAACCCGCGTTCTTCCAGGTGCCGCTGAACCGTGCCGTCCTCTCCGAACTCACCGTGCAGCGCGATGAATACAAAATCGACCGGGCGATCGAGCGCAGAAAGATCATCCGGGTTGATATCGCTCAAGGTCACACGATGTCCGAGCCGAACCAGCGCCGCAAGCACGGCCCGCCCGCTTTCCAAGCTGACCTCGCGCTCCGTACCCACCCCGCCGGCCAGCACCGTCATACGAAGCGGTGTAACTTTCGCGGCGGGCGTATGCAGCGCTGCTGATGATCCCTTAGCCAATGTCATGTCGCCAGCGACTCCTCACCTTGCGGGTGCCAGACGTCCACCTCAAGCTCCAAGTCCACGTTGAATTCGCTGCGAACACGATCGCGCACCACGTCGATCAAGTGAATCACGTCGGCCGCTTTGGCAGACGCCTCGGCCACGATGAAATTGGCGTGACGATCGGAGACGCTCGCGCCGCCACACCGCGTGCCCTTGAGACCCGCTTGGTCGATCAGGGCACCAGCGGTGTGACCCGGAGGGTTCTTAAAAACGCAGCCGGCGCTCTTGTCGCCTATGGGCTGCGCGCGGCGTTTCATGGCGTCGAACTTGTTGAAACAAGCGATCGTCCGGCCCGGATCCGCCTGACCAAGCTGTAGCGTCACGGATAGCACAATACCATCACCAACCGCGCTCGAGCGGTAGCCCAGCGCCAGCCGATCACGATCCCAAACCACTACGTTTCCAGCGTAATCCACGATGTTCGCCGAAACGACCACGTCACCAAACTCCCCCGCGTTACCGCCGGCGTTCATCGCCAGGGCACCGCCGACCGTGGCCGGTATCCCCGCCATCGGCTCCAGACCGGTCAGTCCGGCCGCACTCATCCGGCGTGCCAGCGGGATCAAGTCCACCCCGGCACCGCATACGACTTTTGTGCCATCAACTGACACAGCGCAAAAAACCGGAGCGTCCAACCGTACGACCGCACCGTCAAAGCCCTCATCGCTAATCAAAACATTGGCACCGCGCCCCAGCACCTTGATCGGCACCGATTCCGAGAATGCCGCGCGCAAAAACGCCATCAAGTCCGCCTCACTGATCGGGCGAAACACAAGCCGAGCGCAGCCGCCAAGCCGAAACCACGTCTCGCGGCCGAGCGGCACGTCACGCTCGACGCGTTCAGAGAATTCGGTCAACCAGCTCATCGGCCACCTTCCACACGTCACCCGCACCCATCGTCACCACAAGATCACCATCGACCAACTCTTCCACAAGCTCACCCGCCACGTCGTCAACATTCGCCACGAACCGCGCCCGATGCCCAAGTGCCCGGATGCGTTCAACCAATTCCATCGAACGATCGCGACACGCCTTGGCGTCACCCTCACGAGCACCATACACCGCAGGCACGACAATCTCATCCACATGCTCAAACGACGCCGCAAACTCATCCATAAAGTCATCGGTGCGCCGGCACTGGTGCGGCTGAAAAATCACCCACGTCCGCTGCGGTTCATAGCGAAAACGGGCGGCCTCGATCGTCGCGCGGATTTCCGTCGGGTGGTGCGCGTAGTCATCGATAATGGTAATGCCGCGACTGTGACCACGATAGTCCATCCGCCGATCCACGCCGGCGTACTCGAAAAGCCCCCGCGTCACCGCCGCCGCATCAGCCCCGGCATGGTGCGCCATCGCGATAACCGCCAGCGCATTGGACACGTTGTACCGACCGGGAATTGAGAGCTGGGCAGAAAGATGCAACGAGCCGCGATACCGCACGCCAAACGAGTAGCGCCCGCGATCCGCCACAAGATTCACCGCACGCCAATCCGCGCCATCTTCAAAACCGATCGTCTCAACGCGTGCCATCCCCATCTTGGCCGCCGTGAGCGCCCAGCGATCTTCCGCGTTGCACACCACAACCCCATCGGCATCCACATTCGACGCGAATTGACCAAACGCCTCGACGATCTCCGAGAAATCCTTGTAGCAATCCAGGTGATCGGCTTCCAGGTTGAGGATCACCGCAGCGTGCGGCCAAAGCTCCAAAAACGAGCGGTCAAACTCGCAGGACTCCACAATCATGTGCTCACCCGTACCCACGCTAGCGCTACCACCAAGCTGCGACGAACGAGCACCGACGACAAACATGGGATCAAGACCAGCCGTGCGAAACGCGTGAGCGGTCATGCCGGTGGTTGTGCTCTTGCCGTGTGTGCCCGCGATCGCGATGCCCTTCCTAGCGGCCATCAACGCCCCGAGAAACTCCGCATATTTAAGCACGGGTAGCCCGCGCCGGTGTGCTTCTTGAAGCTCAGGGTTGGATTCGGGAATCGCGGCCGTGTGAATGACCAAGTCCACATCAGCGTCCAACCACTCCCGCCGGTGACCAAGCGACACACGCACGCCGGAGGAGACCAGATCACCGATGCCGTCAAAACGCGTCAAATCTGAACCGGCCACCTTCGCACCCAGCTCCACGCACAGCTTCGCAGCCCCGCGCATACCGGCACCGCCGATCCCGATGAGGTGAGCACGCAGACCCGTCAGGTCTTGAAGCGGCGCGGACGGTATACGTTGGGGTGAGGTCAATTGAGCTGCCACGGCTTTCTCCCTCGGACGGTGTTGGCGCACAACGCCGCCGCGAGCTGCGGCATAATTTGACCGGCAACACCGCGAACGACACGAATATCACAGGTTATTATCGACCCGTTCAAAGAGCCGCCTCCATTGTTTCGCATTTGCGTAAAGCCGGACCACCGCATGTCATGATGGCCAGATGCTCGGCCACCGTAGCCGCAGCGTTAGGCTTGCCCAGGCTTCGGGCGGCCTTCGCCATCGCAAGCCGCTCCTGTTCGTTCGCCATCAACGGCGCAAGCGCCTCACGAAGCGCCGGACCGTTGATCGCAGGATCAATCTGGTCCACCACCATCACCGCAGCACCGGCCCGCACCAGGCACTCAGCGTTGGCCTCCTGATGTCGATCGCGATGAAACGGGTACGGCAAAACCACTGACGGCACGCCTACCGCCGTCGCCTCAGCCAGACTTGACGCCCCGCCGCGCGTCACCACCAGATCCGCGGCGGCCATCGCCTCCGGCATGTGCTGCGTAAACGGTAGCACCTTGGCACCAACATCGCACCGCGCGTAGGCCTCAACCACCGCCTCATAATCCGCCTCACCCGTCAGATGTAGCAACTGCCACTCGGTTGGCTCTGCGAAGAAATCCAGATTTTCCGTAACCGCATGATTCACCGTTCGGGCACCTTGCGACGCCCCCGTCACCAGGAGCGTCTTTCGAGAACCGTCCAACCCAAACCGCTCGACCCCCTGCTCGCGCGTCGCGCGTCCAAACGCGGATCGAATCGGGCAGCCCGTCGTGACCATGTTCACACGCGCCGGTAAACGGTCGGCCGCCTCCGACCACTGCGCGAACACGATCTCCGCCAGCGGCGCGAGATACCGATTCGCCCGACCAGGGATGACATCAGGATTGATGATGGCCGTGGGAATACCCAGCCGCCGCGCCTCGCGAATAGCCGCAACAGACCCAAAACCGCCCGTACCGACCACGACGCTGGGTCGATCCATAGTCAAACGTGATCGACACAGTTGCGTGGCGCTACGAAACTGGAAAAAGGTCTTCGGCCAACGCCACGGCTTACGAGAAATCACCGGGAGCGTCTGTCGGATAAGTTCATAGTCTGTCGCACCGAGGATTTCATGATCGATCGGACGATGGGTACCAAAAAACACCACCCGGACATCGGGAACCAAAGCCCGTAGCGCCTCGGCCACGGCCAGACCGGGGTAGAGATGCCCGCCGGTGCCTCCGCCAGCAAACGCCACGAACAGCGGTGTGTGCGATACTGTGGATGATGCCCCGGTATCAATCACCATGCACCAGCACCTGCCAGATCCGATGATCCGATCGCTTCGGCTTTTGCAGATGATTCCGCCACGGCAACGCCGCGCGACGCCACAGCACCAAGCACGCCAACCAACACGCAAAACGTGAGCAGCCCGCTACCGCCGGCCGACACGAACGGCAGCGAAATGCCGGTGGTCGGAGCCAACACCGTGACCACGGCAATGTTCATCGCCGCCTGGGTCGCGATCGTAGCCGTCAGTCCAAACGCAAGCAGCCGCTCAAACCGAGTTCGCGCGCGCCAGACCGTACGCAGACCAATGTATAGAATCGTGATGTAGAGCGCGATCACCAAAAAGCCGCCGACTGCACCCATCTCTTCACAAATCGCCGAAAAGATGAAATCCGTGTGGCTCTCCGGCAGGTAGCCATACTTCTGAATACCGCCGCCGAGTCCGCTGCCAAGCCAGCTTCCCGACGCAATGGCCGTCAGCGATTGAATCGGCTGATAGCCATCGCCCTGCGGATCGGCCCAGATATCCCGAAACGCCGCGAGACGATCCATCCGATAGGTGGCGGCCCGAAGAAGACCGTACATGCCGCCCATTCCGATAGCGATCATCCCAAGAAGGTAGCGCCAGCGGCAGCCGGACACCATCAGCATCCCCATGCCGACAACTCCGAGCAGCGCACTCGTGCCGAAATCCTGACTACCCACCAACGCGACGAACAACCCAATCACCACGGCCGCCGGAACGAAACTGGCCCAGAACGAGGCCACATTGACAGATTCGCGAGTCAGCAGCCAAGCGAGCAGCCCCACCAACGCCAGCTTAGCCGGCTCCGATGGCTGCACCGCAAAACTAAAGCCGCCGAACCCCACGCGAAGCCAACGACTCGATCCACGATGGGGATCGGCCAGCCCTGGAATAAGCACCGCAAGCAGTCCGAAGAAGGTGATGACCGCACCAGCGATCACCAAGAACCGAAGGGCTCGTGGAGACCGAAACACCAGCCGCGACGCATGAAGCGACACGAACATCAGAACAATACCTGCGCCCACAAAAATAAGCTGGCGACCGAGGGAGGTACGCCAAATCGAGCCGTCGAACAGGGACCGGTCAATCGATGCGGTCGTCGATGCGACCATCACCAACCCGATCAGCATGAGACCGACGGCCAAACCGAGCAAACCGGTCGGCTCTGCGGTCATTCCTGGTGATGTCGTGCCAATGTCTTTCGTCATCCCTGACCGCCTCACGTCTGCCCAACAACTCCTGCCATCCGCGTGAAAAACAGAATCCAACGCCTCAATGCGTCCCGGGTATGTGAGTCGGACACCACCCGAAAAAACACCTTGTAGGCCGGACTCTGCCCGACGCCGACGCCACCTAACCAAACCACTAGCAAGCCCGTCACCCACCCTTCGCCTACGACGAAGAATGAGGCACCTGCGTCTGAGCCACGAGCTTCAACAGCGCCGTCACAGTCACACAAAGTAACGAAACACGGCATCAGTCCTATCGTCGAGACACGTCCGGTTATCGCAGCTTGATCGTCGCAAACGCGGCGGCCGCAAACATCGCCGAGATCAACCAAAAACGCACCACTGTCTGCGGCTCACTCCATCCGCTCAGGTGAAAATGGTGGTGAATCGGGGCGATGCGAAAAAACCGCTTGCCGCCGGTCCATTTGAAATAGCCCACCTGAATCATCACCGACATCGCCTCGATCACAAACACGCCGCCCACGATCAGAAGCATGAGCTCCTGACGCGTCACCACCGCGATGTATCCAATCAAACCACCGAGCGGCAACGAACCCGTATCCCCCATAAACACCCGCGCCGGGTGGCAGTTGTACCACAGAAACCCAAGCGACGAACCTAGGATCGCCCCGCAAACAACGACCAATTCTCCGGTCATGGGCACATGCAGAAACAGCAGTTTCGCCGCAACGTCTTGTGTACCCACGATATACGTCAGAATCGCAAAGACCAGCACACACATGGCCACACACCCGGAGGCAAGCCCGTCCATTCCATCCGTTAGATTGACCGCGTTGGACGTACCCGTCATCACGAGCACCGTCACCACCATAAACCACGCAGCACCCAGACGAATGCCTTCCTTGTAGAACGGCACACTCAGCACGTCGTAGGCGGGGATCAACGCCGGCGCAGTGCCCGGCTCGATCAACGGCGAGAGCACCGCAAAGTTCGTGCGGCCGTGGCTATAAATATAAAACCCGAGTACGACGCCGAGCCCGACCTGAAACAGCAGCTTCTGATACATCTTGAGCCCGTCGCGCGACTCGCCGCGACGATCTGCGGTCAGCTTAAGCCAATCATCGACAGAGCCGAGCACACCCAACCAGACCAGGCACACAAGCGACATGATGATGTAAAAGTTTTTCAGATCAGCCAGCAGCAGCACGGACAGCGCGATCAGCCCGAGAATCAGCACACCACCCATCGTCGGCACGTTGCTCTTGTCGCGCGTGAGCTCATTGAGCGGCGCGTGGTCAAACTCCGGCTTATCGCCGAGCTTGCGTTTGATGAGCTGTCGAATGACGCGCGGCATCAGCCACAGCATCATCACGAAGCAAAACAACCCCGCGAGCGTAGCCCGAAACAACGGGTTCTCGTAGGCGTAATGCCGACCCTCGAAGTAGAAGTAGTTGTGAAGCAGTTGGTATAACAAAAGCTGGCGTTTCCCGTCTCGTCAACTGTAAGAAGCATGCCACGCCGCATCACGTCACATCAGGCTACGACAGCGTCGGCCTGGGTTTGGTGCTGCAAACGATCAATGATCCGCTCCAACCCGACCGCGCGAGAGCCCTTGACCCACACGCAATCACCACGCCGCAGGATCGTAGGAAGTGCCTCGACCGCTGCGGTCGCGTCGTCAAAGCAAATCGGCATGGGTTCATCTTCACGTTCGCCACGCGCCGCGGCCGCCTTCGTCAAAGACGCACCCACGACCACCAAAACCTCGATACCCGATGCGCAAACACGATCGATCATGGCCCGGTGCAGCTCACCGCTCCGCTCACCCAGCTCGAACATATCGCCCATCACCATCACACGACGTCGCGATGGCTCCGCAGCCAACGCGTCGATGGCCCCGGCCATGCTGGTAGGGTTCGCGTTGTAGGCGTCATCGACCAGCGTCAGGCCGTCTAGCGTTACCACGTTCGTTCGACCCGCCTGCGGCACGAACGACCGCAAACGCTCGGCCACCACGTCCGTACTCAGCCCGAATCGCCGCGCGATTGTCAGCACGATGGCCACGTTTCCCGCGTGGTACGCACCGGGCATTGCCAGTTCTATTCGATGTTGACCGTCAACCTCGATCACCGTTTGGGCAAGTGAAGTTGCTACCGCACGGGCGACGACATCCGCACCGTCACAGCAGCCAACGGTCGTCACGATCACATCGTCGGCCGCGCTAAGACGGCGCGCCATCTCAGGTTCGTCCACATTGACCACGGCCAAACCACCGGCTGGTACGAAACGCAGCAGCGACGCCTTTTCCTGTGCGATCGCCGCGAGGCCACCAAGCCCCTCCAGATGAGCCTCCCCGATGGAAGTGATCGCGACCACATCCGGCGCGACCATCTTCGCCAACGCAGCCACCTCGCCCGGCGCGTTCGTGCCGATCTCCGCGATGAGGAATTGATCCCCAGCTTCGCACGAAAGCAACGTCAGCGGCACACCGATGTTGTTGTTAAAGCTCCGCACCGAGGCATGTCCAGGCAGTGACCCCGCCAGCACATGGTGGAGCATCGCCTTCGTCGTCGTCTTGCCGTTGCTACCGGTGATGGCAACAACCTCCGTAGCCGCCGGGATCACGCTTTTTCGGTAGTACGCAGCCAAGGCCCCGAGCGCCTCGATCGTGTCTTCCACGACAAGCTGCACGACACCATCACCCGCACCACCGTCCACACGATCAACTGACGCCCGCGCATCCACTACGCAAGCCACCGCCCCGTGCGTCACGGCCTGATCCACAAAGTCGTGGCCGTCGAACCGGTCACCGCGTATCGCGATGAACAAATCACCCGGCGCAACCTCACGCGAATCGATCACCACGCGACAGACGCGCCGGTCGGCCGCTTTGCCGACCCAGCCCGCGCCCATCGCACGCGCAACATCCCTGAGGCTCATCTCAATCATGCCACACCCTCCGCACGCGCTGAACTGGTGACCGCATCCGTGAAACACGCGGCCGCCACCTCGGCATCGTCGAACGGCAAGACCGCGTCACCAATAAGTTGGTAATCTTCGTGCCCCTTGCCGGCAATCAACACGCAGTCGCCTGCGCTGGCCATGCCGATGGCCGCAGTAATCGCACGACGCCGATCGGCATCGACAAAAACGCGGCACGCCGGCGCAGCGCCAAACCCGGGGAGAATATCGTTGATGATTGTCTCGGGGGCCTCGCTGCGTGGGTTGTCGCTGGTCACGAACGCCACATCCGACCGGCTCGCCGCCGCAGCCATGCGCGGGCGCTTGGTTCGATCACGATCACCGCCGCAGCCGAACACGCAGATCAGCCGCCCCTCGGTCAGAGGACGTAGCGTGGCTAGCGCGTTTTCCAGCGCCGCGTCCGTGTGGGCATAGTCCACGTATGCACTGAACGCCTCGCCCGGCGGCTCGACCCGCTGCATCCGCCCCGGCACATGCGATAGCCCTTCCAGTCCCGCCACAATGGCATCAGTCGCTACGCCCAGCGCCCTGGCCGCGGCAGCAGCCGCGAGCGCGTTGCTCACGTTGTGCCGACCAATAACCGGTAGCCGAAGCGGCACAGTCGCGCCGTTCAGCGCCAAGGTGATGTCACTTCCCAATCGCGTCATGGTCTCAATCGTGGCCGTCGCGTCGGCATCAGCCCGGTCCACGCCATAGGTCACCACGTCACACGAGACTTCTCCTGCCAGTCGCTCACCGCTTGGGTCATCCAGATTGATGATCGCCCGGCCGTCCTCGGCTACAAGCTCAAACAACCGGCGCTTGGCCGAAAAGTACGCTGCCATGTCACCGTGGTAGTCCAGATGATCGCCGGATAGGTTTGTAAACACGCCGACCGCGAATGACAGCCCATCGCACCGCCGCTGCTCCAGCGCGTGCGAAGAAACCTCGATCACACCGCACCGTGCCCCGGCATTACGAGATTGTGCCAGGTATTGGCACAACTGCACCGCGCCAGGTGTGGTCAGCGGTGCGGGAACACGCTCGGAAACCAGATCATACGCCACCGTACCGATCATAGCGGCCGGCAGCGACGCCGCCTTCAGAATCGCCCGCACCATCCACGTGACGGTCGTCTTACCGTTCGTCCCCGTCACACCCACGAGCGGAAAATCCTTGATGGCGCATGGCCCCACACCATAAAATGCGCTCGCCAACCGCGCGATCGCCACCCGAGTGTCTTCCGCGCGAACCACGACCACGCCCCCCAGATCACCCGCGAGCCGATAGTCGCGATCCACCACCACGGCGCAGGCACCCGCCGCGACGGCACCAGATAGATGATCGTGGCCATCATGTACGAGACCCTTCACGGCCACAAAGCACGTCCCGCGTTCGACGCTGCGCGAATCATCCGTAACACCGGTAACCGGTAACTCCAAAAACGACGATGCAGCATCCCCTTCCAACCGCGCCGCAGCCAACAGAGCCGGCAGCGTCCAGCCATCCGGTCCCGGAGAATCATTTGTTTGATGTCGCGATTTCATGCCTTATTCACCATCTTATCGCGACGCCGGCGCGTGTCACCGCGCGAGCCAGGGATTGCAATAATAATCGGGCGCGGCTCACTAAAACTACCGCCGCCCATCCTGTGAGTTTCCGCCCGAGATCAATCGCGTTCGGGCGCAAAACGGTGAGGGCAAACGACTTACTGACTCAACGCGAGCCGGTCCTGCGGCTCCACACCGAGGTACGCCAACGTCTGGGCTAGTATTTTCCCTGCGCCGGGTGCGGCCACCGTGGCACCGTAGAACCCCAGATCGGCATCCGGGCGACGGATGATCACCACCGTCACCACCTGCGGATCAAACACCGGCGCAGCCCCGACGAACAAACTCAGGTACGCCGTAGGGTCATAGCCGCTTCTGTCCTCGAACAAGAGCTTGGCCGTCCCGGTCTTACCCAGCACCCGGTACGACCCTTTAAGAACGCGTCCCACGTTGCCGTTTTCCACCACGGACACCAACGCCTCACGGCTCATGTACCGCGCGGTGTCGATCGAACACACACGGCGAATCGGCTCGGGATCCTCGAACGATTCCACGACCTGACCGTCCGGCGCGAGGATCGCCTTCACCAGTGTCGGTCGAAGCTGCACGCCATCGTTGAGGGAAGCGGCATACGCGTTGATCAGTTGCAGCGGCGTCACAGTGAGTTCATAGCCAATCGCAACTGATGTCGGCGTGAGCTTGGACCATTTCTTGAGTGGCCGGATGATGCCCTTACCCTCCCCGGGAAGCTCGATACCGCTACGCCGCCCCAGACCAAACCGCATCAGCGTTTCATGTAGGGCAGGTGCGCCCATGCGTATCCCGATCTTGCCCATGCCGACGTTGCTACTGTACGTGATAATGCCGGTGAGGTTCAGCAAGCCGCAAGGGTGGCTATCGGTCAGCGTGCGTCCTGGAAAGCGAAACGGGCGACCGTGGTTGCAATCGATCTCTTCTTCACGGTTAACGTAGCCGTCGTCGAGGGCACCGCTGGCGATCACGAGCTTGATGGTGCTCCCCGGCTCGACCGGATCGGTAATGGCTCGGTTTCGCCGGACCTCCGAACTCA
>JAJRSR010000241.1 GCA_024278695.1 Planctomycetota bacterium
AAATCGCGATGTGTCGAGCTCGGCGCAGACCCTAAACAGCTTCTTTCCTCTGGCGTGCCCACCTGCCCGGAACAGTTCGGCGGCGTACCACTCACCGATGAGGAACGCGCCGCGTATGCTTGCGATGTGTCTTACGTCAGCCACGCATCGCAAACACCGAAGGCTTTCCACGATGAAGATCGAGGTGCGTATAAGGATGTCAATGTCGTCCGCCTGCTCGACACGCTGTATGAACTGCTACCGGCACTGCTCGCCAAGTACCACACGGCCCACGGCGCGGTCATCCAAACCGCGCTGGAAGACGGCATGCGCCGCTGCGGTATTGCCGAACTCCCGCCCGACCTTCACACGCGGCTGACCAGTTGGTACCTCTGGCGGCTCGGCGACCGCATCTTCCGGCACGAAGCACTCGAGTGGGCGGCGACTTGGGCCAAGGCGTCTGGACGCACACTGCGAATCTACGGTAACGGATGGGACAAGCATCCCACGCTGAGTGAGTTCGCGGCTGGTCCCGCCGGTAACGGCCGGGAGCTGGTGTGCATTTATCGTGCGTCGAAAATCAACCTGCAACTCATGCCGGCCGGGTTCATCCACCAGCGTGCGCTCGACGGATTGGCGGCTGGCGGGTTTTTCCTGACGCGTCTGACGCCGCACGACCTCAAGGGCAAGCTGCTGAGGCACATCGTGGATCGTATCGATGAACTCGGCATGGATACCGGTCGCAAACTGCTGACCACCAACGACCCGGAACTGACTAAGTCCCTGCGCGAGCTGTTCGGGGACCACTTCGACCGGCTCGCTACGAACGAGCAGAACCTGATCCACAACCTGCGTACGGCCGCCGAGACGCTATACCCGGATGAAGTCTTTGACAACTTCGGGCAGATCTGTTTCGACTCCAAGGGCGCGTTTGCCGCAGCCGCCGACGCGTTTCTGGCTGATGAACCGCGCCGCGAAAAAATCACGACATCCATGCGCGACGCCGTCGTAAAGCACTTCAGCTATCAAGCGACCATGAAGCGTTTTCTCGACGCCATGACGACCTACTACCAAGAGATGGCAGAATGACCACGATTGAACCAAAAACCGCAACAAAGCCGATCCAAGCGATCAACGTGCAGCAACAGAACGCGGCGCTTCGTGCGGACATTTTGAGCGCAGTGGGTCGCGTCATCGACCACGGGCAATTCATTCTAGGACCGGAGGTCGAGGCGTTAGAGCGGCAGTGGGCCGCGCTGTGTGACACAAGCCATGCGGTTGGCGTGTCAAACGGAACGACCGCATTAACGCTCACGCTGCGAGCACTCCGGGTCAAATCGGGGGATGAAGTCATCACAGCCCCCAATTCGTTCATCGCCTCCGCCTCGGCCATCGTCCACGCCGGCGCGCGACCGCGCTTCGCCGACGTCGGAGCCGACTACAACCTTGACCCGCAAGCCGTGGAACGCGCGATCACCAAACAGACACGCGGCATCGTCGTCGTTCATCTAGGCGGCAGACCGGCCGCGATGGAAGCGCTCGGCGTGATCGCCAAGCGACACGGGCTATGGATCGTAGAAGACGCCGCCCAGGCACCCAGCGCGAAAATCCACGGCCAACCCGTGGGTTCGTTCGGTGCGGCCGGGTGCTTCTCCCTTCACCCGCTCAAGACGGCCGGTGCCTGCGGTGATGCCGGCATCATCGTGACAAACAATGGCGACCTCGCCGACCGCCTGCGCCTGCTTCGCAACCACGGCTTCACCAGCCGACAAGAGGACTGCGCGCACTGGGGATTCAACGCCCGACTCGATGCCATCCAAGCGGCCATCGTCCTCACCAAGCTCCCCCACTTGCAAGGGTGGGTCACGCAGCGCCGCGCGAACGCCGCCGTCTACCGGGAGAACCTCCCCGAGTTGGTTACGCTGCCGCCGGAGCGAGCCGAGAACTTCGCCGTGTATCAGACGTTCCCCATTCTGGCAGACCAGCGCGACACGTTGGCCGAGCATTTGCAGTCGCTCGACATCTCAACAGCCGTCCACTATCGCGTCCCGATGCACCTGCTCGATGCCTGCGTCGGGCTCGGGTACGGCGTGGGGGACTTCCCCGTCGCCGAATCACAGGCCACACGGCTGCTCAGCCTGCCGATCCACGAAGGCCTCAACGAAAGCGACATTCTCCGCGTGTGTGAAGCCGTCGCAGGTTTCTACACAAGGTAAGGCTCATTCGTCATCGCGGTTTCTTCTTCCGGCTGCCGTCTCACTTGCCACGAAGCCGATACTTGCGGTATGGTGAGCGCGTTGGTGCCGTATGGAGTACGGCGGCAAGGCTAAGTTACCGGGCAAGGAGGCCTACATGCCACACGCAGTCGTCACAGGGGCGGCCGGATTCATCGGGTCACACGTCACCCAGCGTTTGCTTCGCGCGGGCTACAGCGTGACCATGATTGATAACCTGTCCAACGGACGCCAAGAAAACATCGACACGATTCTGCAACGAGCACCAAAAGACGCCGTCTGCACGTTTCACCTGTGCGACCTGGCCGCCCAGCAAACGGACACCCTTGCGTCGGTCATCACCGGGGCGGACTGCGTGTTCCACTTGGCCGCACTCGCAGACATCGTGCCGTCGATCAACGATCCGCTCACCTACCACCGCAGCAACGTCGAGGGTACGGTGCGACTGCTCGAAGCCGTCCGCACTGCGGGCGGTGTGCGAAAAATCATCTATGCGGCAAGTTCTTCGTGCTACGGACTCGCCAACACCTACCCAACGCCGGAAACCGCCCCCATCCAACCGCAATACCCCTACGCCCTCACGAAACGGGTGGCCGAGGAATACGTGTTCCATTGGTCGCAGGTGTACGACATACCGGCCGTGAGCCTTCGTTTCTTTAACGTGTACGGACCACGCGCACGAACCGGCGGCACCTATGGCGCGGTGTTCGGCGTATTCCTGGCGCAGAAACTGGCCGGCCAGCCACTTACGATCGTTGGCGATGGCACGCAGACGCGCGACTTCGTTTTCGTCACGGATGTCGCGGAGGCATGCCTACTTGCGGCAGAATCGGAGGTATCCGGAGCGGTGTTCAACGTCGGCGCGGGCGATCCGCAGAGCGTGAACCGCCTGTGCGAGTTGATCGGCGGACCGACAACGAACATCCCCAAAAGACCGGGCGAACCCAATTGCACCTGGGCCGACATCACCAAGATCAAACGCGAGCTCGGCTGGAAACCTGTGGTTTCGTTCGAGGAAGGCGTGGCGATCATGATGGCCAACGCCGTCGCCTGGAAAGCGGCACCCGTCTGGACGCCAGACTCAATCGCCAAAGCGACGAAGGACTGGTTCACCTACCTCGACAAGACACCAGCGAAACAACATGCCTGACGGTAAGATTCAACCTATCGAAAGAATCGCCGATCGCTGCGCGCGGCTTCGCGCAGACGGTAAGACCATCGCCCTGTGCCACGGGGCGTTTGACCTTCTTCACCCTGGCCATATCAAACATCTCGCCGCCGCGAAGAAACTGGCCGACGTGCTCGTCGTCACGCTCACCGAAGACCGCTTCATCCGCAAGGGTCCGGGACGCCCGGTGTTCAATGAGCGTCTTCGCGCCGAAACGATCGCGGCTCTTGGCGCAGTAGACTTCGTAGCCACCGCCCCTTGGCCCACAGGTATCGAGGTGATCGACCGAATCCAACCAAACGTGTACGTCAAGGGGCAGGACTATCGCGACGCCTCGCAAGATGCCACCGGTGCGATCAAGCTCGAAGCGGAAGCCGTCCGCAAACACGGCGGCATGATCGCTTTCACTGACGAAGCGCAGTACAGCTCGACCAAGCTGCTTAACGAACACTTTAGCGTCTTGACTGACGAACAGCGAGCCTACCTGAGCGAGCTCCGCGCGCACCACACGGCCGACCATGTCGCGGCACAGCTCGACGCGATGGCGTCCACCCGTGTGCTCGTGATCGGCGAGGCGATCATGGACGAATACCACTACTGCACGCCTGACGCCATGAGCAACAAGAACCCGGCGCTATCCGTGCGATTCGAGACCGAAGAAGTATACGCGGGTGGTGTGTTGGCCGTAGGAAACAACCTGGTCGGTCTCTGCGACAATGTATTCGTGCTCGCCGGCGCAGGAAACTCCGGCAGCGAGACGGAGGAAATCCTCGCGAGCCTGCATCACGGTGTGCGCGCCTGTGTCGTCGCGAGACCCGACGCCCCCACTGTCCGCA
>JAJRSR010000242.1 GCA_024278695.1 Planctomycetota bacterium
AATGACGCTTGTGCTGATCGATTCCGATAAACAGCATTATGGGTTCTCCTGTGAAAAAGGATTCAGTTTTAGCGATCCCACAAAGATACGCCGTCAAATACATCCTGCAGGAGAACCCTCTTTCATAGAATCATTCTTCGCTCCAAAGCGAAGGGCGGGGGACGGACCGAAGTCGAAGTTGGGAACGGGCGCAGGTCGGATCGCCTCACAAACGAGTTACCGGTCCCACGAGGTTTTGAGATCGTTGAGCGTCTCCCGGATTCGTGTCCCCCCAGGGCTAAAGGAGTTGTCGATTTACTCGCTGGCACGAAGGGCCGATGAACGCTCCTTGTGCGGCCGAGGCGGGTGCGTACGGTCTGTATCTTACTTACCTTTCAAAAGATTAGGGCAGGCTGCGGCATTTGATCGCTGCGGTTATACTGCTCCGCGTGGTATCGCGAGAACAACAAGACCAACCGGCTTGGACACCCGACCTGCTTCATGCGCCGCACGACGCACCGGACAAGGCGTCGCGCGTGCGTACGATGTTCAACGCGATCGCCCCACGCTATGAGCTGGTCAACGCGCTCTGCAGCGGCGGGCGGGACGCGGCTTGGCGGCGGCGGACCATACGGCTGGCCGGCGTCACCCGCGATGATGACGTTCTCGATATCGCCACGGGCACCGGTGACCTCGCCCGCGCGTTCGCCAAGGCCCAGCCGCGTAGCATCGTCGGCACGGACTTCGCTCACGAGATGCTCTCCCAAGCCCGCCTCGTAACCGGCGGCGGCGTGGACCGGTGGTGTGAGGCCGACGCGCTGCGGCTTCCGTTTCGTGACCAATCGTTTTCGATCACGTCGTGTGCGTTCGGCGTTCGCAACTTCCGCGACCTGGACACGGGTCTGGCCGAGATGCACCGCGTACTCCGACCGGGCGGGCGGGCCGTGATTCTCGAATTCACCAGACCTAGGAACGCCATCGCCCGGGGTTTCTACGAACTTTATTCGAACCGGCTCATGCCGGTATTTGCAAGCTGGGTCAGCGGCGACAAGTCCGGGGCGTATCGCTATCTGCCCAAATCGGTGGTATCGTTTCTCGACGCAGCACAGATGTGTGAACGGTTGCGCGGGGTCGGCTTCACCGAAGCGCACGCGACGCCGCTCACGATGGGCGTGGTCACGGTATACGTTGCGACGACAACCGCATGATGGCTCAAACCCCCAACAACGCTTCGCACAAGAACACCCCGGCCGCACCAGCCGAGCACACCGAGGCCGACCTCCCGCTTATCGACGTCTGGTCGCGTACCCACCCCAAGTACCGCATCCGCGCGACCGTGCTGCTTGCGGTCAACGTGCTGCTCTTTGCGGGCGTGGGAAGCTTCGCGTATTGGCTTCGTAGCGGCGAATGGTTCGCGCCATCGACCGTGGGGTATTGGGACCAGCTCATGCACACGTTCGGCGGTGTCGGCCGCGCGGACGTCTCCCTTAGCTCGCTGCTGCTTGACCCGATCAACGTGCAAGACGTGCCGATGCAGATTCCGATCCTCGGTCTGCTGATGGCCGCGTTGATTTCGATCCCGATTCTTGTGGCCATCCTCTACCGGTTTTGGTCGAGCCTGCCGTTTATCGCGGTCGTAGGGTTCCTCGCGGTGATGCCCTGGCTCGCGGTCACGCTTCTGGGGTCGTGCATCATCGCTTCGGTGCGGCCGTTCCAATCCAAGTTTCGTTTCGTTTCCGCGCTCGCGGGCCTGGTGCCAGCGGTGATCTACTTCCTGCTCGCTTGGTCCGGCAGCACGGAGATGATCGTAGGCAAGATCGACCCGGTAGATCGGATCAAGTTCGTTGCGCCGTGGGTGTTGGCGATCGTAGCAGCGGCCATCGCGTTCGCCCTCGTGCTTACGATTGCGCGCATCGTAGACTACCGCCCCGGTGCGATCACGCCGCTACTTGCCCTGATGTTCGGGCTGCCCGTAGCGATGTTCGAGGCGAACATCGGTCGAGATGAACTCTACTACCGCCTACTCGCGTCGCTGGCCGAAGCCCATTTCACCGACGTGAACGCGGCACAGGCGTGGCAACAGGCGGCCCGGCAGAAATGGGAACGGTACCCGGCTCCGAAGCCAAGTTGGGAAGCCGTCCAACAGTTGGAAGCCGAAAAATGGCTCTTCGAGTTGGCTACGGACTTAACACCATTTCAATCGGAGCTCACGCGCCACCAAGCCGACATCACCAGCCGCTGCGATTGGTTCGTGCAGCACTTCCCCGAGAGCCGGTATGTGCTCAACGCGCTGTTTATCAAGGCACGAACGCTGGACACGCGCGTTGATACGATGGCGTTTCGCAGAAGCAAGTGGATTCGGTTCTACGATGACTTCCCCTCGGAAACTTCTCGCGACGCATGGCAGTTGATCTTCGACAACGCCCATGGCACACCAATCGACGCGGTCGCTTCGTTACGCCTCGCGCAGCTCGACGCTCGCGCGGGTCATGTAGAGCGTGCGCTCAGCCGGCTGGCACGCGTCGCGACGGCAACCCTTGCCGTTAGCCATGGCAAGGAACTTGACGAGGGCACGGCCGCCGCCGGCGCGCTAACCAAGGCACTCGCACGCGGTGCCGCCGAGGAAAGCCTGGGCATTTCGATGGAGCGCGTGACAATCGAGACGGGCCAGCTCCACGGACTGATCACAGACAACCGTGACCCGATCTACGGGTATGAGCCGCTCACCGGGCACAACCGCAACGTGACCGGTCCGGCCTTTGGTCTTCTCGATCTTGATACGCGACATGAACGGTACA
>JAJRSR010000243.1 GCA_024278695.1 Planctomycetota bacterium
ATCAGCAGGTCGGATTCCACCGCGCGGCGGCTGAGCTCGACATCCTCCCCGGTGGAGGTCTTGCCGAGATGGGTGATACCTTCGGGGTCTTCGGCGTCGTGATTGTAGAGTTTCTTGGGCCAGAACCTCTTAAACACCGTCGGTCCGACAAAGTGTTTCAGCTCTGCCGGTGTGCAGCGACGGTGCAGGCAGATGGCGCAGATCAGTTCGATGTCGGTCACGCCGGCCTTGTCGAGCCGCTCCAGCACCAGCTCGATAATCGTCTGGCGGATGTCCGGCTTGGCCATGCGCGGCAGCGGGAGCGACACATCGTCAAAGGCGATGGTCACCTTCATGCCGGGGGATAGGTGCGCGTGAAGCGGATCGGTGCCTTCCGGGTGATCGATGGCGTGTGTGATGGCCGCCACCCGGTTGGGCAGTGGTTCCAGTGGCGCGTTTGGGTAGATCACCTTCGTACCCACCGGGAGGCGGTGGCGTTCATAGCCTTCGCCGCGGTGAAAGAGGAACGCGGGATCCTTCGCGGTCACCGTATGTATGTTGGGGCGTTGCTTGGAATCTATCATGAAAACTTATCCATCATGTATCGCAAAAACGGTTTTGACGGCCCGGCTCTTGCCCGTGCTCAAGGCCGAAACGAAGGCCGCCCGGTACGCTTCCAGCGGAAACGGAGAACTCACGAGCTTGGCCAGTGTCTCGCCCCAGGTGCCCATCACGTCGATCGCAAGATCGAACGTGTCGCGCGTGCCGTCCGCGCGGCGTTCCGGACCGTACGCGTAGGAGGCGTGTACCGTCAACTCCTTAAACCACATCGGTGTCCAGTCCACACCCTTGGGGATGCCCGGCATGCCTACGAGTACAAACGTGCCGCCGCTTCGGGTGAAACGTATGCCATCGTCAATCGATTGCGAGGAGGCCACACAGTCAAACACGACGTTCGCACCGCCGATGACGGTCGGCTTGCCGAGTTCCGGTTTGAGCACTTCAGCGTCGAGCGCCTTCGCCCAGGTAGCATAGCGGCTTTCGATCGTACCGGTCACGTCGAGCAGGTCGTTCGCCCCGAGCCCCAACGCGTGTTGGCGTTGGTGGTCGTATTTTGCCACGACCACGATGCGCGCCTTGCAGTCCGTCGCGCGCAACGCCGCGCCCGTGAGCAGCCCGATCGCACCCGCGCCGATTACGAGCACCGTATCGTTGTCTTCAATCGTAGCGCGCAGCACGCCGTGGATGGCGCAGGCAAAAGGCTCTACCAAAACGGCGGCCTCATTCGCCATCGCGTCTGGCACCCTATAGGCCTGCGATTCATGCACTACGAGGCTCTGGCTGAATCCGCCGCCGGTATCTCGGCAGTAGCCGGTTTGTATTCCGGGGGAAATGTCCCCGCGCGTCACGTTTCTGCAAAGGGCATCGCGACCCTTGCGGCAGGCATCGCACACCGGATCAATCCCGCGAACCCGACAGCCCAGCGCCGGATGAACCACCACGCGGTCCCCCACGGCGACGCGCGAGACGGCCGTTCCGGTTTCAACCACGACGCCGACCAACTCATGACCCAATACAAACGGCATGGAGGTCAGCGGCGCGAGATAAGGGCTTCCCTTCGCGCAGAGGGTGGCCAGGTCGGACCCGCAGATCCCGGCCAACTTCGGCGCGATCCGAACCCAATGCGGCGCGGGTAGCGCCGGTTCGGGCACGTCACGCAGCGCAACCGGAGAGATACCGCTCGTATAGATCCCGCGAACGTGCGGCCCCAGCAGCTTCAGCGCCGCGTAGCGTGGGATGCTCTTTCGATAGACGAGTGCTTTCATTCACAGGTGCTCGGAGGATTCTCGCACTGCCACCGCCGCTTACGACTTCATCGTCCAGCGATGCACGGGCCAGCCGCGTGACACGGCGAGCATCGCCAACGCCTTGCTCGGGTTAACCGCCTGCCCATGCCCCACCGCTTCCAGCATCTGGACGTCGGCCATGCTATCACCGTATGCGTAGGACGATGCGAGATCGACACCGTGCTCCGCCGCGTACGCACGCATCCGGCGGGCTTTTTCTTCCTGTCCCACCGGTGGACCATCGAGCGCGCCGGTGAAATAGTCTCCGGACTCGACCAGCGCCGGTGCGATCACATCATCCACGCCCAGCGCCGCTGCAAGTGGCTGCATGATAAAGTCTATGGAGCCGGTGACCAGAACGATTTTTCGGCCGGCATGGCGGTGGGCCGCAATACAGTCTGACGCTTGGGTAAACAGCTTCGGTTCGAGCATCTTGGCGAAACAATCGCCCGCGGCGGCCTTGATCTCGGCGGCCGGCATGCCGCGGTAGCCCCGGTAAAAAATGACGTTGAAACGGCTGCGGTTGATCTTGTCGATAACCAGAAAATAGAGGCATTTGACCAGAAACGCTGCGTACCAAAGCCGACCCAAGATCGCCCCCAGGCGTCGGCGTCGAAAGAAGACGTAATAGTGAACGATCGTGGATTTCACGAGCGTCCCATCCACATCGAAGAACGCAGCGGAGGTCGTGGGCGCGGTCGCGCCGTTGGTCGTCACGCGCTTGCCTCGTTGGCCATTGTACGAACCGAACGCTCGACATCCTTCGTGACCGCCTGGAACGCGGCGTAGTGATCGTTGATCGTGTTTCGGTCTGGCGGCTGCACGGGCGTTCCGAAGGTCACGGTGATCGTGCCCGGTTTGACGAACGCCTGCCCCTTAGGCCACAGGTCGTACGAATGAGCAATGTGGACCGGTACAATCGGCACGCCGCGTTCAATGGCGAGCACGGCCACCCCGATCTTGAAGGCGTGCATGTCGCCGGTGGTGCTGCGCGTGCCCTCGGGAAACATGAGCAAGCCGTCGCCGCGATCGAAAGCCGCGCCGCAACGACGGAGACCGGCCACGCCGTCGGCATGACGATCGAACGCGATCGTGTCGAGCATCTGCCCGAAGACCAGCCGTTTCAGCCTCGTGTTGAAGAAATAATCTTCCGCCCCAGCGATCCAGACGCGCCGCTGCCGACCGATGGCCGCCAGCACCGACGGCGAGTCGAGGTGCGAGCTGTGGTTCGGTGCCAAGATGAACGGGCCGGACTTCGGGATGTTCTCGCGGCCGTGAACGCGGATGCGTACGTAGGTGCTCATGAACACGCCCACGGTGCCGCGCACGAGCCAGCGCATCGGGACCAGCGCCATGGGGATATGGCCATTGGTCGGTGCCGCCGTTGCGTTGCGGCTGAGGCGGCGGTTCCAGGCGTCGGCGCGTTTTGCAGCATCGCCGGTGGGTTTGCGGTCGCCGATCAGCCGAAACAAGTCGGCCACACGCGCTGCTTGCGCGCCCGTTTCATTATCCACGCGCATATCAAACGTCGATTCGATCGCACCGAGCACGTCGATCCTTCCGATACTGTCCACGCCAAGATCAAGGTGCAGGTGTGTGTGCGGACCGATGTCCGCCACCGCTTTTCGCGAGGTCTGCGACAAAATGTTCAACAGCGCTCGTTGCCCGGCGGGGTTGTCCGGCAGGTTTTTGGCGGTTGTGCTGCGATCTACCGGGGCGGTGGTCGTTGAATCCAGTGCCGTGGTTGGCCCCTCGGACGCCACGATGTCACGTACGAGCCCGCGTTTGGCTTTCATGGTCGAGGTCTTGGGAAGCTCGCGCTGCCAAAAATGCAGCCGTGAGATGCGCTGATGCTGCGGAAGTGTGGCCGACACCGCCTCAGCCGCCTGGCGAATCTCGCGCTCGAGCGATGACTGATCCACGTCGCGGGCGGCGTCTTGATCGATCACGATGACGGCATGCACTGTGTCGCCAAGACCATCGTCGGCCGCCTTGCCGAAGACGCATAGCTCTTTCATAAACGGCAGGTCGCAGTAGCGCGCTTCGACCTCGTCGGGGTATACGTTCTTACCCGCGCTGGTGATGATGAGGTCTTTGCTTCGTCCGGTCAGATAGAGCCAGCCGTGCGTATCGACGCGACCGAGGTCGCCCGTGCGAAACCAGCCATCCACCAGGACTTCGCGCGTGGCAGTCTCGTTGTCCAGATAACCGGGCATAACGCTCGGTCCTTTGACCCAAACCTCACCGATGCTTTCAAGGTTGGGGTTTCGGATTTCGAGTTCGATGTTTGAAAGTGCCGGACCCACGCTACCGGGGAGGCTTCGTCCGGACGGGTTTACGGTTAGCACGGGTGAGGTTTCCGTGAGCCCGTAGCCCTCGAAAATCGGGAACCCCATCCGTGAGAACGCTTGATGCAACTCCGGCTCAAGCCGCGAGCCACCGCTGACGAACATGCGAAGGTGTCCCCCGAACTCACGGTGGACGCGCCCGAACAGCCGCCGACCGAGTCGATGCCCGGACAGGTCAGACGTTTTCTTCATGAGTCCGAACGCGAACCGCGCGACGCTTCCGGCCGAGGCGGCTTTGTTTTCGATCGAATCGTGAAACATACGCAGCAGCCGCGGCACGACGAGCATCGCCGTCGTGCCCGTCGCCTTCATGGCACCCAGCACTTCCGGGCCTTTGAGCCGCTCCACATAGGTGATGGTCGCACCGCCGATCATCGGCACGAGAAAACCGCCCGTGAACTCGAACGCGTGGTACATCGGCAGCACGGAGAGCAGCTCATCTGAAGGAAACACCGGGTGCGCCGCAAGCAACGCCTGCGCGTTGGACAGCAGATTGCGATGCGTGAGCTGCACGGCCTTGGGTGACACCGTCGTGCCCGAGGTAAACAGGATCGACGCGACACCAGTGCCTTCCACCGACTCCGGTTGCGGCGCTTCATCACGAGCGGCGGCCGGTCTTGGGATAAACGGCTCACGCAGCAACACCACTTCCGGGTCATCGTGGTCGCGTGCGGTGAGTAGTCCGTCAAAGGTGGTCTTGTCGGCGCACATCAGCTTGGCACCCGCAAACCGAGCGTGCGCCAGCGCCTCCTTTGGTGGAAGCTCCGGGTCGAGCGGGATAGCCGTCAAACCGGCGCGCATGATGGAGAGGTAGGTCAGCGACCACTCCGGCGAGCCGCCCGCGCAGATCGCTACGCGATCGCCCCGTGATAGCCCGCGCTCGTGGAGCCGGCGCACGATAGCACCGGTCGATTGAAACGCCTCGCGGTAGGTGTACCGCAGCCACCGGCTCTCGCGGCGAATCTGTAGCATGGATTTATCGCCATAGCGATCAACCGCCCGGCGAAACACCTCGAAAATGTTGTGGCCTTTGAGTATGTCGGCCGTCGCGGATATGGCGTCGTCGCGTTCGACGTCAGCCACCGCCCGAAGCCGTCCGGCCGGCTCGCCCCCGGTGCCCAACACATACGACCGCAACCCGGGCACGTGCCTATCGACGAAGTAGTCGTCCCAATCGATCCGCGACACGTCAAAATGGAACAACTCGCGGTCTTTCGGGTGAAGGCGATCGGCCGCGGCGCGCAGGTTGTCGTCTGCGAACCGGCAGTCCAGATGCGTATAGGGTGAGTAGATCTTGCAGAAATACAAGAGCGGATCAATCTTGCGCGACAAGTTGGACATGCGCCGAGCGCGTTTCTTCATGCCCATCGCCCGGAAAAGCCTTTCCACAACGGCGAGCCGCGCCTGCTTCTTTTTCCACTCGTCGATGAACTCGTCTTTTTCGACCAGGCGCATCGGCTTGGGATAGATGGGTCTACCGCCTTCGCCGATCATCGGACGCTTGCGGTAGGCGCGAATGAGGCCGCGCCGCATCTGTTCGAGCGTGAACGGGTTGCGGTCACTCGAAGCGCAATGGTAAACGTGTACCTTCTCGGCGGTGACGCCGATGGGTAGCGTCGCGATCATCGCGTTGGCCACGAAGTCTACGGGGATGATGTCGAGCGCGATCTCCGGCTTGCCGGGGAATTGGTTGAGCCGTCCCTTGCCGTAGGCGACGATGATGGGGTCGGCCATCCGCAGTCCGTCGATCCAACCGGGCGCTGGTTCGTCATAGCTAGCCTCGATGATCGCAGGGCGAAAGATGACCGTCGGGACATCGCCGTGATCGCGAATGAGCAGTTGCTCGCCGAGCCATTTTGTAAAGGTGTAGGTGTCGTTCCAGCCGTGGCGGCGCGCCCAATTCATGCCCGCCTCGATCAACTGCTTTCGGCATGACTCCTGATCCGCCGCAAACCGGTGACGAAGCTCGGCGGCCTCCCCCTGTAGTGAATCGACGATGCCGTCCAGATCAAACGCGCCGTTTTCTTCGAGACGCGGCAGAGACTCCCGTGCGGCTTCCGGCGCGCTGAAGTCTTCGATCACGGTGCCCGTACGCCGACCGCAGACGTAGCATGTGGATACATGCATCATCGGTGCGTTGCCGGCATCGCGGGCGAACTGGAGCAATCGTTGCGGTCCCAATGTGTTGAGATCGACGGCGAGGTCCAGCCGTTCGTCGAACGTGACCGTCGCAGCGCTGTTGACCACGAGCGTGATCCGCTCGGCAAGCTTCGCGTAGGCGTCGCGGTCAATGCCGAGTTTGTCTCGGGTGAGGTCACCACCGACGACGTGGAGCTTCTCACGGCACAGGTCATCAAACTTTTCACCGTGGGCAGCGCGCAGTCGATCGAACGCACTTGATCGCAGCACCTCCTGCCAGACGCGCTGGGTTGGCGTGGAGCCGTCGGACTTCGGACGCACCAGCAGGTGGATCCCGCCGATGGTGTCCGCGCAGCGGAGCAGCTTCTCCACGAAGATCTTGGCAAGAAAACCCGTGACCCCGGTCAACAAGATATGCTGACCGGCGAGTCGCTCTCTCAAGCGCGGCAGGTTGTTGGGATCACTTTGAATCACGTTACCTATACTCTTCTCGGGCACGCTTAACCAGCGGGCGTCGGCTGCGCGGTCGGTTCCAGTTCGAGCGTCTCACCCAGTTCATGGGCTATCGCCTCTACGACGATATCGCGGAGCTGCGTCGAGTTTAACTCCGCAAGTTTTTCGACCGGAATCGGCTCATGAAAGACGACCCGAACCGGACCCGGCTTGATTTCAAACCGCGCCCGGTCGTTGACGCGCCAAGCCCCGTCGATCGTAAACGGAACCACCGGCATGCCCGAAAGCAGCCCTATTTTCAGCGCACCCTTGCGAAATGGCAACAACCGTCCGTCGTACGTTCGCGTCCCCTCGGGAAACATGGCAAACGAGACCGGATCGTTCTTCATTCGCTCCAAAGCCCGCCGCAGTGCGCGAGATGTGGATCGGGCATCGTCCCGGTCGATCGGCACATAGCCGCAGCGGTGCATCGCTGATCCCATCACCGGCAGTTTGAACAGCGTGTCCTTGGCCATAAACCGCACATCGCCGCCCGTGGCGAGCATGATAATCGGTATATCAATGGCACTCTGGTGGTTGCCTACGAAATAATAGGGCTTGCCCGGTTCGAGCCGGTCCCGCCCCTCGATCGTCAGGCGGATACCGGTCGGAAACAGCATGAATCGGGCCCAATTGCGCGAAATCCAGGCGATCACAGCCCGTAGACGGCAAAAAACGCAGATCACCAGCGCTACGCCGCAGTAGATACCCGTTCCCAGGATAGCTCCGAGAAACACTATGATGCCGCGAAGCCTAGCCATGTCACCCATTTGCCGCAGACGGTCAAGGAGGGGTCGGTCACACGACCGAACCGAACGAGCCCGATGGTCATCGTGCCCGCCAGCCGTGTCAAGCAATCCCATCGGATGCCGAGGAATAGAAAAGTCAGCAGCGATACCCTGTGAATCAAAACGGCGTGCATGACGCGAGAATGGCGAACCCGGCCCCCAGCGCGAACACAGCGGGCATGAGCAACCATTTGAGTACGCCGATGTACATCAATCCGAGAAAAAGCATGAAAGCGTAGGGTCTAAGCCGTGCATAGAACGGACCGAGCGTACGTGGGAACGAATGTTCGAGCACCCATGAGCCGTCGAGCGGTGGGATGGGAATCAGGTTGAAAAACGCAAGAAACGTATTGATAAGGAATGAGAGTTTGAGAAGCGTACAGACCGGTCCCACGACCGGTGCGAGCGCGAAACCGGAAGCCTGCACCGTCTCGATCGCAGTTTCAAGACCGGTTAGGTTCTCGATGGTGGCGGTGGGCGTGGTGATCCAAACCGCGCTGCTGATGCCAAGCAGAAGCAGCAACGACGCAGCCGCCAGTAGCAGATTCGAGCCGGGGCCAGCCAGGGAAATCAGAATGTGGGCACGACGCGGCCGGGAGAGCCCGCTGGTGCGAACCGGAACAGGCTTGGCCCATCCGAACACCATCATCCCGGAAAGAAACAGGATCAGCGGCAAGATGACCGTGCCGAGCGGGTCGATGTGGACCAGCGGGTTGATCGTGACGCGACCGAGTCGTTTGGCGAAATCGTCACCGAGCCACCACGCGGTGATCGCGTGTGCCCCTTCGTGAACGGTGAGCGACAGCATCACCAGGACCAATCCTGCAATAATCAAACCCCAGTTGTGGTCCTCATCCAAGAACGATGCCCGTTGTACGGCTGGCGCGGACCTGGCCGTTCGTTCCGGGCTGCGATCTTCGGGGGGTGCCTCGAAATTGATTGCCGTACCCGAATGAGTGGATAGGGATGAGTTGGTGTTCCGTGCGCCGGCGAGCGTGCCAAGTATTGACACAAGGAGGCCGGCCACGAGGAATAGGGTCGCGGCGAGGCACAGCGCCCGAGAATGCCGCCACACGCCCGAACGCGGCACGCGTCGGTGATGAAGCACCAACAGGATCACGGAAGCGATTGCGGGCGGCCAACCAAGTACCGGAATAAACGCCGGTGCGGCACAAATAAGCGACCAGACGGCCAGCGGTGACACCTTTGGCCAGAGCAGTTCCGTCCGTGACGGCTCGTGGGAATGTTCGGCCACACGAGGGGTGTCTTCACGCAAGACATCCGTTTCCGCTTCCGTGCGACCTAGAATAGCCACGAGCGCGCGGGCTTGATCTTCAGAAACCAGAAACCCGACGGAGTGGTCAAAGTTTTCAATTCGGATGATGTACCCGTTGTCGTGATCGGCCACGTAGATGTCCCGCGACCATGATGCGCGTGGCAAGTCCAGCACATCCTCATTGGCCACAAGCACGATGCGCGCGGCATCGGCCTCGATGTGCCACGAGCGCCCGGTGCCGTCAACCCAGACTGCGGTGAACTTGCCGGGTACGTTCGTCGTTGGTGATGAGGAAGCTGTTGCCATGTTGATTCCGGTGGGCCTTCGGCGTCTTACCGATGCGCTACTGGTCGAACTCATCCCCGCGGAAGCTGCTGCCGAGGTAGGTCTTGCGGACCATTTCGTCGCGAACGAGTTGCTGCGGCGTGCCCTCGGCGAGCATGGTTCCCTCGTTGATGATATAGCTTCGATCCGTGACGCGTAGCGTCTCGCGCACGTTATGATCGGTTAGCAGTATAGCGATGCCCCGCTCGTTGCGCAGACGGAGAATCTCGCGCTGCAGGTCCTCGACAGCGACCGGATCAACACCGGAAAAAGGCTCGTCAAGCATAATCAGCTTCGGCTCAGTCACCAGGGCACGCGCGATTTCGAGTTTTCGTCGCTCACCACCGGAAAGCGTTTTCGCAAGCTGCTTTCGTTGCGTGTGAAGCCCGAACTGTTCGGTCAGTTGCTCGGCCTTCTCGCGCCGCTCACGGCGCGAGAGCCCCCGAATCGTTTCGAGAATCGCAATCAAGTTGTCTTCGACAGACAGCCGCTGAAAAATGCTCGGCTCCTGCGAGAGGTAGCCCATACCAAGCTGAGCCCGCTTATACATCGCCAAGGATGTCACGTCGCGACCATCGAAGGTAATGGACCCGTCGTCGGGGTCGATCATGCCGACGGTCATGCGAAAGGTCGTGGTCTTGCCAGCACCATTACGGCCCAGAAGCCCGACAATCTCGCCGCGTCCGACCTCGTAGCTGAGCCGATTGACTACGGGGCGACCGTCGTAACGCTTGACCAGCGCCGTCCCCCGCAGCAATGCCTGTCCGTTTTCTTCCATGGATTCTACTTCGCTAGTTTTGCCTGACCACATGCCTCGCTGAGTGTTCCCAGCCAAGCGGGCCAATGATACCGATTTCCTGTCCGACGTCTGCCAGTCCGATTCGGCGGCTGTTTCGGCTCTGTTCGTCAATTGTGGATAACTTTTCAGCGTCGCATACGTCTCACCAAACTCTCCCAGATTAGCATAGCTTACCCTGGCATGTGCAGCTCCGGTGGGTTGTATTGTAAGCCTATTCTAGGAAGTATGTTATGGTGTTTTTCGGTTTGGAATTAGAGGGGATAGCGAGGTAGGCACTGTGAAAATCCGGCGGCACCGTTTTGAAGAATGTGGCACAGAAGTCCTGTGAAAAGTCGGTGGAGAACCCTGTTTTGACTTGTGATTCTCTAGCGGATCCAACGCATGCGGCCGACGTCCGGGATGAGCCCGAATTCACGAATCTTAGGGATCGGTAGCCATTCGAGCCGATGTCCGGATGGCCAGTACACGAAGAACGCCTGCCCGATGAGCTGGTCACGAGGAACCGTCCCGAGTTGGAAGGCCTCGCCGCGCTCCGTGAGGTGGGGGCCGGCCACGTCCCACAGGCGTGCATCTTTACTGGCGGCCGTATTGTCTCCGAGCATGAAGAACTCATGCCCGCGTAGGAATATGGGTGTGACTTCGCTGCCCCAGCCTTCTCTCGGCCCCCAGGGGGCTGCGGGTAGACCTTGGACTCGGGCGTTTCGGTAATAGTACTCGTCGCGATCGACGATCAGGTGTGTGATGTCAAAAGCACCGTCGATGCCGAAGATTCGCGGTGTAATGGCGGCTGGAGGGTTTTGCCGCCATCTGCCAGAGGTTTGCTTGCGAAGAAACGCTACACTGGGGCCATAATAGCCTGGAGAATCCGGATCGTCCGAGCTGGATAGTTCCTCGCGGCCTCGCACCGTCACAGAGAGGCGGTAATCCACGTTCTCGAAGCTAATCATCACCGGCTCGCCAGGTGTAAACGGTTCGAGTGTTGCGACGTCAATCTTTTTCGTATCGGGGCGCGGTACGTTTTGTGAGTCGAAAAGACTGAGATGCCCGTCAGCACGAACCGACGCCCAGAACGTCTTTCCCAGCTTGGTCAGCCGGAGCATCATGGCGGCCGACGTATCCCGGGGCGTCCAGACCATTCGAATGCGCATATCGGATACGGGCGGCGGCTTGTAGCCGTCGCGTATGTTGTAGGCGTTGCTCGCTACGATTGATTTGCCATCGAGGAAGACAAAATCGCCGTCCCGCCGCACCGCTTCAAAACGTAGCCGTCGTTGATCCAGATTGGACCAGCCTGTTTTTCCGTCGGACCGCGAGGACCATCGCGGTTGGTTTTTGTCGAGGGTTTGCGGCAGGAAGTCATGGTTGTAGACGGTGGTCCAGAGTGCTTCTTGGGCGGTCGGTGCTTTGCGACGGATTTTTAGCTTGGTTTCAAGTTCTTTCAGGACAACGCGGCTCATGGGCCTCAATTGTCCGCGTTTTGAGCCGACGCGGTGCTCATATTTTTCATGGCGGTACCGTTCCAGTTCTGCAAGCGTGACGTCTGACAGGTCTTCCGCGCGGGCGCTGTAGACATCCCCGTCGAGAATCATCAGGGCTTCGTTGGGAAGCCCGACGAGCCGTTTGATGAAGTTGGTCACACCGTCGGAAGGATCTTTGAACACGACAACGTCCCACCGATCCGGGTCGAGTCCGGGGCCGCCGAAGTCGAAAGGCCACTTCAAGACCAGGATGCGGTCGCCACTTTCCGCGTTTTTGCTCGAGTCGTTGATCCTGAGGTTGGTGTTGGGATGGTTGCAGTTTGGGCAAACAGCTTTGGCTGAAGTCCCGGTCGTTTCTCCGTGCCTACGCGTATCCTCGAGGTCGCGCAAGCCATAGCCGAACTCCGTCCCGCAATCCTCACAAGAGACGGTGCCGTGGGCTCCATAAAGCGTGGGTGCCATAGACCCGGTCGGTATGACGAAGGCCTCAACGACGAACGCCCGGAAGACGAATGCCAGTATCAGAGCCACCACGATGGCCTCGATCGTATCCTTGACGCCCTCGGGCTCGACGTGCGGTTCGTGTTTTGGTAATGCTGTGGTTGTTGCGTTCATGCTTGGTGTTCTATCAGATTTATAGTGCTGTTTCCAATGAGGCTGTTAGGCTTCTTGCGCCCTTCCTTTTTCAAGGAGGGGCTGGGGGAGGTTCTTTATTGTTCGAAGAACCCCCTCGGTTCCTCCCTTGGTGAGGGGGAAAGACAGAGAGCCAACCTTTTTGGAAACGGTACTAGCTTGCGCGCCGATGCTGGACTCTGAGCAGGGTCGCGTACAGTTCGCCGAGACCAATCTCGACCTCGTTGGCATTCTCATTTCGGCGTTAAATATCCCCATACCCATCATCGGCTCGTGACTTGGTCCACTCTGCTACGTCAGTTATTAGACCTTCCGGGTCGCAGCATCGCGGCAGGGGCAAGGATTATTGGCGTGGGCCTGTTTCGCGTGGTAAAATGTAAGAAGGCGTGTGTGGCTCAGTCGCATCTCGGGGTTCGGCCGTGGCGGGCTGGTGCCCATCGGGCTCCCGAATAGCGCTGGGCTTTCAACAGTTTCGGGCTCCCAACAGCTTGTGGGGTGCTTTATGGGTTTGGCGTTTCACCAACGGCATGTCGGTGCGGGCACGCACCACCGCTTCTGGCTGCTCGTTGCGACGGCGATGGCGTTTCTTCTGGCGGCGCTTTGGGCTTCGCCGACTGGCTGACGGTCTGTGCGGCGGCGGTTTGGGCGATCCTGGCAGCTACGCCTCCGTTCCATTCACGGTACGGTTGACGGGTCCACGGCAGAGCCGCAATATCACATCGGATGAACGAACGCGCTTTTCACTTTGTGTTTGCAGATCGGTTTGATCCCACGGCCGTGGCTCGCGCTAAGGCGGTGGGCCGGGTGACAGAGCTTGATGGCTCGGACGCGGCCGGGCTGGCATTGGCGCTGGCAGACGCGGATGCGCTGCTGGTTCGGACGGCTACCAAGGTAACACGTGACGTGATTGCAATTTCGCCGAAGCTTCGCGTGATTGGGCGCGGTGGGGTCGGTCTGGACCATATCGATTTGGACGCCGCTACCAAGCGCGACATCACTGTGGTGCATACCCCTGGTGCCGCGACGGAATCCGTGGCTGATCTGACGCTCGGGCTGATGCTATCCCTCGTTCGGGATTTACGGGCCGGCGATCGCGCCGCTCGTAACGACCACTACCGCGCTTTTCGTACGGAGCAGCGTGTGCGTGAGCTACACGAGCTGACGGTCGGCATCATCGGCATGGGGCGCATCGGTCGTGCGGTTGCGCGGCGCTGCCGTGTTGGGTTCGGTTGCCGGGTCATCTATCACGATATTGTGGAAGCCGGTTTGATGGCGGTGGCTGCTGAGCCCGTCGCGCGGGACACGCTGTTCCAAACGGCAGATGTGATCAGCCTGCATGTGCCGCTGACCGATGCCACGCGCGGCATGATCGATGCGGCAGCGCTCTCGTATGTTCGACCCGGTGCCATGTTGATTAACACGTCTCGCGGGGCGGTGGTCGAAAGCGCAGCCTTGGCTCAGGCTTTGTGTGAGCATCGTGTGGCCGGTGCGGCGCTGGACGTGTTGGACGTGGAGCCGCCCCCGGCGGACCATCCCCTACTTCTTGCGCCGAACTGCATCCTCACGCCGCATGTCGGCGCTCGGTCAATCCTGGCGCTATCTCGAATGAATGACGTCGTTGATGATGTGATTCGCGTGCTTGAAGGGAAGCGGCCGCTTTTTCCGTACGTATCCGAAACAGCTTGACGGCACGTGCCGAACGGATACCACTAGGCGAACCGCCACTGATTGGTGCGAGCGGTACAAGGGCAAACGATGACTAACGATAGCAAGGGTTCCGCTTCCGGTAGCGGTGACGATCAGCGCGGGCCGCACGATGCCGCGTCGTCACCGAAGGATCTGAAGGTACAGATCAAGGCGCAACGGCTGATGATCGAGTGGGCCGACGGCTCACACGTTGACTATGCGCTGGACGATCTCCGTCGGCAGTGTCCGTGCGCCTCGTGCCGGAGTGATCGGGAAGAAGCGGCGGCCAACCCGCTACGGATTCTCAAGTTTGATCCGGCGGGCGTGCGCGTGACGTCGGCCGACTTGGTCGGCAACTATGCAATCAAGTTTCGCTGGTCGGACGGTCACGACACGGGGATATTCGATTTCCGTTTTCTGCGTGAGTTGTCAGACGCGTCAAAGCACTAATCCGCGCCGTTATTCTCAAACTGTCCGATGTAGCCGAGCGACTGGAGCTCGCGCAGTTGGTCCGGGTCTAGTTCAATCTGGTTGGTGTCCATGGCCGCTTCGTAGGGCGGCTGCGTGCGCCGGTAGGCGATGAGCTTGCCGATCATGCTTCGGGCCAGGGCGCGGTGGGCGTCGATGACGTTGTGTTGTTCGGCGCGGTCGCTTTCCAGGTCAAACAGCTCAAAGCGTATCGGGCGCGGCGATGTTTGCAGTAGCGCCCGCGCGAAGCCGTATAGGAGCTTCCACTTCCCGTGTTCAATGACGGTAGCCTCGATCACGTTGGCACCCAGGTAGGCGTGGTTCGAGGCGAACAGCGTACGGTTTGTGAGCATGGTGCGGTGTTGGTTGGCGAATTCGTCTGCCTGTTCACGAAGAAACGGTGTCAGGCTATCACCGTTTAGAACGTAGGGTTGTGTGAGGTCGAATTGGTCCAGCATGGTCGGCATGATGTCGTGTAGCTGGACTCCGGCATCGACTTGGCCGCGTGCGCTGATGTGCGGCCCGACGAACAGCAGCGGCACGCGCTGCACTTCACTGTGCAGGTTGTGGCCATGCGTCCATGCGCCGTGTTCGAGAAACTCCTCCCCGTGGTCAGAGGTCACGACGAGACTCGTGCGATCGTACGCGCCGGTGGACCGCAGCGCCTGCAAGAAGGTGTGGAGTCGGTGGTCGGCGTAGGCGCACTCTTCGTCATAGAGCGACACAACATGAGCCATTTCCTCGGGTGTGTGTGCGGTTTTGAAGCCGTGACGCTTCTGGTCGTAGTCGCCGTTGATCGGTCCGCGGTAGCCGGTATCGAATTTTCCCGCAAAGCCCGGGGGTGCGGCATACGGTCCGTGCGGCTCGGCCGTGTGAATGTAGAGCAGCATCGGGCGGTCTTCGTGGCTGCTGATCCAGTCCATCACGTCATTGATCGGTACGGTGCGGTCGGCGTTCTTCGTCCACCAGTAGGCGATGCGATCGAAAAAGTGATCGAACCCCTGATCCACGTTTTGCCTCGGGCCGGCGTTGACGTTCGTGCAGAAGCTGGCTGTGGCGAAGCCGGCCGCGCGAAAGACTTCGGCAAGACTGACCAGTTCGTTCGGCGCGCGAAACGATGCGTGAATCACGCCGTGACGTTCTGTGGGCATGGAGAAGAGGATGTCCGGAACGGAGTTCACCGTTTTGGGTGAGTTGGCGAACGCGTTGGCGAACCACACGCCCTCCAGGGCGAGTTTGGTTAACTGCGGCATCGTGTCGCGGGCGTAGTCGTAAAGCTCCATGTGCTTTGAGGCTAGCGTGTCAATCAGGTAGACGATCACGATTGGCGGGTGCTCCGTGGGTTCATAGAGGATGGGGTTGCCCCATAGTGCTACGTGGCCCTCGGGGCCGATCGTTTCCAGCGTGATCGATACGGTCCTTCCGGCGAACGCGGCGAGGGATACCGACACATCACGCCAACGGCTTGGGTGATCCAGCGATTCGGAAAGAACCGCCGTCGTTTGATCCGCGTGATTGATACGCACCGCAAACCGAACGGCGGCAGATGATTCGTTCGAGCCGGCGATGAATCCGAGCCCCGTTTGCAACTTGCCGTTTTTGGGAATCGTAACCTGATCGAACCGGATGGTGGTGGGTGTGTGCGCGTAGATGGTCGTACGCATCTCTTGATTCAAGTTGACGCGGCCCACGCCCGAAGGATTCGGAAAGGCGTTCTCGCGTCCAAACAGTTGGATGGAGGCAATCTCCACGACGCCATCTTCTGGGCCATCGCTTGCGCCATCCGTGCGGATCGCGAGTTGTTGCAGCGACCCCTGCCAGTCGGCCAACCCGTCCGTGGTGACGCTGAGTGTCCAGGATCGATCGTGGCTTGGTAGCGGGAGGCGGATCTTCCCGGCCGTGGACCAGATGAGGTCAACGTGCTGCCCCCAAGGTACTTTGATGTCCAGGGTTATTCGGCCAATGTCTTCGCTTCGTACGTTGAATCCCTGCGCCGTCATCAGCGGGCTTGCGGTGGGGTTTGAAGGGTTTGGTTTTTCGATCACCCACTGCGGCGTCGGGCGGTCACTGCGAAATGGTCCGAGCGTGAGTAGTGCCGCACCGTCGCCTTCGGGGGCTGTCCAGTCGCATGCCACGTCAGCCGTTTCGAGCCGTTCGTCCAGCCGAATGATGCCCATGTGGGGCTTGGGTAGGGCCGGATTTCGCGGTAGGGCGACTGGTTTCGGCGTGATCGCGAGTTGGCCATCGGCCCATTCGAGAAAACGTTCCCAATCTTCTGGAGCCCCGGCCAGCGGTTCGAGCGGATTGAATGCGGGTCCATGTTCGGGATCCGGTTTGGCCTGGTCGTTCGATTTTCGGCAGGACGTGCTGGTTGCAGCAACCGCTACGAGGAGAACGCTGAGAAGTTGGTGTCGCGTCTGGGTCATGCCGTTGGTTCCGTTTCGTGAGCCCACACCCGTGGGAAACGGCCCATCATACAGGTGTCGGACCCGGACGCGAGATTCTTCAGCCGGCCGCTTTCGTGGGGGTTGGATGTCGGAACTTGTATATTCACCGAGGCCTCGATGATTTCACTTGATTCTCTACTACGAGCGTAGTAGGATTAGTCCGACAGTTGTAGTAGGTTGGCGAGCGGGCTGGTTGAGGAACCTATGGCAATACGACGGCAATATGATCTCGGGTCTTCCGAACTAGAGGTGTTGAAGGTGCTTTGGGATGAGGCACCGTGTACCGTTCGTGACGTGCTGAACCACATGCACGCTCGCGGGCGGCATGTGGCCTATACCACGGTGCAGACGTTGCTGACCCGTTTGGAGCAGAAGCAGTATGTCCGGAGTAACAAGTCCGGGTTGGCTCATGTGTTCCGTCCGAAGGTGACGCGTGAGCGCGTGACCAAGTCGAGATTGAAAACACTGGTGGATCAACTGTATGACGGTGCGGCTGGTCCGCTGGTGCTTCAGCTTGTTCGAAGCGAAAGCCTGAAACCGGAAGAGCTGGAGAAACTACAAGAACTGATTGAATCTTTGGACGGCGACGCATAGCCGTTTTTTGTGCTGCTTGGGAGGGATGGCGTGGGCGACTGGATCACACCGGCAACTGAACTGCTCTGGCGTAACGGGTTGGCCGTGCTGCCGTTGGTGGTTTTGGTTGCGGCGGTGACGCGGTTTGTGCCCTGCCGTCCGTCTACGAAACACCTGCTGTGGGTCATGGTGCTGGTGTGGCTGGTGATGCCGCCGTTGGTGCCAGCCGTTGATCTTAAGTCTAATGTGGCCGCAGGGGGAGGCGATGGGATCAAAGAAGCCGCGATGGGGGTCGATGCCAGTGCCCCGCCGCAGCGCGTTAGCGTTTCGGATCCCGTCGATTTGGATTCCGGCGTACAGGATGTTGCCGTCGGTTTCGTTCACCCCGAGCCATCTCGATCGTTAGCCCGTTCCGTGGCGCGGACGCCCAAGACGCTCGCCCGGGCGTCCGTCCCGGACGGGCGTTTGAGAAGGGCGGTGCGGCGGGTTCGTGAGCGTGTTCGCGGTCGAGCGCCGGTCGTTCGGATGCCACGCTTCAATGTGCCAATCCCTGGCAGTGATCTAAAGTCCGAGCGCGTTGCGCGCGTGCCGCGTCAAGCAGAGATGCCATCACAACGCGCGGATACCACCGATTTTTCCAAGAGCTTGGACCTTCGATCTTCCCTTGCGACCCAGGGGGGATCGAAAGGGGTTCTTCAATCAAGCAGTAACCTCCCCCACCCCCTCCTTGTGAAGGGGGGGAGCGAGAAGTCGGACGACCTTGGCAAAAACATGACTGACAACCCTCCCGCATCCGAGCCGGTAGCTGCTGTCGTTGCGGCTACAGAGCCGGCTACGTGGCGCGTGTGGGCGGCGTCGATCATGGACGTTCGTGAAGCTATCGGTCGCATTCCGGTCATTCCGTTTGGTTTGTGGGTCGGTGGTGTGGCGGTGCTGGGGTTGATATGCGTGATGCGGTTGTTGGCTTTTTCGGCGCGGGTGCGTGCGGCTGCGCCGGCCGATCGTTCGGTGCGGCGGCTCGTACGGCGGGCGGCTAAGCGGATGCAGGTTCGTCGCGTGCCGGTTGTGTTGATGGTGGATGACCGTGTGTCTCCGATGATTTCATGTGGCCCTTGGCCGCGATTGATCTTGCCGAAATCGCTTTGGGCGGAGCTTGATGACGCCGGTCGTGAGGCCGTCGTGTTTCACGAGTTGGCGCATCTACGCCGGCGCGATCATCTGGTCGCGTGGGCCGACACGTTCGTAGGCATGTTGTACTGGTGGCACCCGCTGGTCTGGTGGGCGCGCGGTCGGCTTCATGCAGAAGCGGAAAACTGCTGCGATGCGTGGGTGACGACGCTACGTCCGAAGGCGCGGCGCGTCTATGCGCAGACGTTGCTGCGCACGCGGGCATACTTGAGCCGTGAACCGCGTGTGTTACCCGCGATGACGATAGGAATGACGACAGTTGGAATGACGTCTGGGCGAGCCAAACGTTTTTCGAGGAGACTGACGATGGTGATGACGAACAGGGTGAAGCCGGGGCTTTCCGCGCCTGGTGTTGGGCTGGTGGTGGCGGTGGCCGTAATGGGTTGGCTGGCATCGCCGGTCCAATCAAGCCCCCATGAGCAAGGCGAGTACAAGGCCGAATCGGTCCAGCGTGGGAACACGTTTGAAACGCACTTGGCCGCGAAGGCGCAGCGGGACGATCACACCGAGGCTCGTCTCGTTGGTGACGACGGCGGCGACAACAAGAACCTCAAGAAGCGCATGAAGCGACTGGAGAGGCGGCTTGAAAAACTCATTCGCAAGCTAGAGAAAAGCGAAGACAAGCGTTACCGTAAGCCACGGGGTGAGCGCAGGCGCGATCGCGATGATCGTCGCTATGGGCATCGTGGCGCGTTCGACCATGACGAAGGTGGCCACGGTCATGGCGACCCGCACCCCCACGCATCACCGCGTCTCCCTCATCCGCCGCGCCCGCATGCGGCACCCCTAACGGGGCGCGCACAGAGAGCACCCCGCGACCTGCGAGTGCCGAGAGCACCCAGGCCCCCGCGTGCGCCGAGGGCTCCACGCGCACCGAGAGCGCCGCGTGCGCCAAACGCGCCGAGGGCTGACGACGGTGACATGTTGTGGCGGACGTACGAGTTGTCTGGGGAAAAGCTAACGAGATTTACCGAGCTGATGGTGTTGGACGACGTGCCGGTTCTTGTGCGTCCGGGGGAAGATTCGATTGAGATTCAGGCGACCAGCCGTCAGCACGACGTTTTCAACGCGTTCTTCCAGATGATTGATCCCTCCGAGAGTCGCGCTGGATCGTTTTTCTTTCCGCGCGGC
>JAJRSR010000244.1 GCA_024278695.1 Planctomycetota bacterium
GAGTTGGATTGCGTGTGCTCAAGATGCCATCCAGATCCACGGCGGCTACGGCTATATGAAGGAGTTCGAGGTCGAGCGCGAGCTTCGTGACGCTACGGCCAGCACGCTTTATTCGGGCACGTCGGAAATCCAACGAACGATCATTGCGGCGCTGATGGGCCTGTAGCCCCGCCGTTTATCCAGCAGGGGAGTTTTGGGATCATGAATACTGTGATACGCTTCTTGAGGTGCCATGTCTTGGCATTATTGGGCTACGGGGTGATTTCATTGGCGGTATTGGTGCTGGGGGCTTGCTCGGTCGCGCCACCGGATACGGGCGGCGGAGGCGGCGGTACGGTTGATCCGATGTGGCAGTCGGCCTTTGATACGAGCGATGTCGGCGCGTTGTCGGCCGTGTGGGGCTCGGCGAATGATGACGTGTTTTCAGTCGGCGGGCAGCCGGAGCAAGGGGAAATCTACCACTACGATGGCACCGATTGGACCGCTATGGTCGTGCCGGAAGTGCCTTTGTTGGTTTGGGTGTTCGGCTTCGGACCTGGTGATGTCTATGCGGTCGGTGAGGGCGGTGGTGTGTTGCAGTATGATGGCTCGACATGGACGCGGCTCGACCCGGGCACGGATCAAGACTTGTGGGGCGTGTGGGGTCGTTCGCCGAGCGATATCTGGATCGTTGGCGGCAACGTCGGCGAGGGTGATCCGGTGATTCTTAGTTTTGACGGGACCACGTTCACAGATGTCCCCGCCCCGGAGAACGACCGAAACGCCACGGCGCTGTTCAAGGTTTGGGGGATCGGTTCGAAAGTCTTTGCCGTGGGTGAGAGCGGTTTAATCGTGGAGTTAGCGGATGGCGCATGGGCTCAGGTGCCGGCCGGTGCGAATGCTAGTGATGATTTTGTCTCACTATGGGGCACGAGCGAGGACAACATCGTAGCCGTCGGCGGTCGTGGTAGCGCCAGGATTGCGCGCTACGATGGACAGTCATGGCAAACGGATCTGCTTAGTGGAATATCAGGGTTGAACGCCGTGTTCATGGTGGAGCCTGACGTCGCGCTCATTGGTGGGACGAATGGCTACCTGGGGCGTTACAACCCAATGACTCAAGAGCTGGAGGATGAGTTATCCTTTACGAATCGCTGTATTCACGGTATATGGACCGGCTCTGACGGGGTGTCCTACGCCGTCGGCGGTCGCTTTTCTCCGCCGCTGGCAGGCACTGCGCTAGTACGCCGATAGTGACAAACAATCAAGAGTTTTTCTGGTTCAATGGGAGCGTTTCGTACGATGACCGACAAGAAATATCGCTGGGCTGGGCTTTGTCTTGGGTGCGCGTTCATCACGCTAGGCGGTTGCATGATGACAGGCGGCGGTGGCATGATGCCGACTGAAACTTGTGATGCAGAGGCCGACTGTGCGCTCGGTGAAAGCTGTACGGATGGCGTGTGCGTCGCGACGTCCGATGCCGACCTTCAATACTTGGTCTTGCTCAATGGTCAAACTGCTGCGGTTGCGGACGGTGGCGACATCCCGGTGTTTCGCGGTGTGCAGGGTGGCATTCACACGCTGCTGACGTTGCGGGCTGTGGGTATTCCGACCATGGCCGTTACGGACTCGGTGATCGAGTTCACCCTGGCATCGACCGGTGCGGCCGCTGGCCCGATCGCGGTGCCTAACTTGTTCTTCAGCGACCTGGACGGCGGTGTCGGTGAGGCCGTCGATGTTTTCGTGACGTTGGATTTGTCGGCTGATATCGTTGGACAAGATGGTCTCGTGACGATCACGGTAACAAGCCAAGATGATCCGCCCGTTACCGCGACGTTGGTCCAGCGCATTCGATTCATTGATGGCGGCGTCGGCTAGTTGTTTTTTGACCACAAAGAGGCTTGCATACTTTTTGCGCGGCGCGACCGCCCGGGTGTCGGGCGTTGGTCCAAGGAGCGAGAGGAACTATGAAGATACGATTCGGCAAGATCATTTCGGGTGTGCTTGGCTGTTGTTTGGCTCCGGGCTGCACGTTGGATACGACCCCGGCGGATACGACCCCGACGATGGACGACGGACCCGTTGCAGCTAATATCGCTGCGCCAATGGGAGATCCGATACCGTCCGCCACGGCTGCGCAGTTGGCAACGTTCGAGCGCGGCAAGGCCGTGTTTCAGGGGCGGTTTGATCTTAATAGCGGCCTTGGACCGGCTTTTAACATTGCCTTTTGCGGCGGTTGCCATGAACGACCCACGCCGGGCGGTAGCGCCGGGTTGTATCGGAACTTTTTTCTTGCGGGCAGCTTGACCGCGGACGGTGCGTTTCTTCCTAGCGAGTCGGCCGGTGATGCCGGTGGCGTGCTGCGTGTCTACAACTTTGATCCCGACGCCATAGCACGCCCGGAGGTGCCGACCGACGCGACGATCTTCGCTCAAAGGAATCCCATTCCGTTCTTCGGTGCCGGTTTGCTCGCTGAGATTACAGACGCGGAGATTCTTTCGCGAGAAGATGTGAACGATGCGGATGGCGATGGGATCAGTGGCCGGGCCAACTATGATCGTGGGTTTGTTGGGCGTTTTGGTCGTAAGTCGCAAACCGTGTCTCTGGAAGGCTTCATTCGTGGGCCGCTGTTTAACCACATGGGTGTCACGAGTTCCCCGCTGACCGATGCGGAACGATCCACGCTACCCGTGGATAGCTCCACGCAGGCCGTCATGAAGGCCGTCGCACGCACGATTGACCCCGGAAAACGCGGTCCGCATATGCAGGTCTCAGCGCCGGACGCGCCGAGCACGGACGACGATGCCGCCGCCGACCCGGAGATTTCGAACGGAGATCTTTTCGATTTGATCAGTTTCACGATGCTGTTGGCCGCCCCAGAGTTGGAGACGCCGACGGAGCAGTCAAACCGGGGACGGTTGCTCTTTCAGAGTGCCGGTTGTGCGGCCTGTCACACGCCGAGGCTCAACGGGCCTCGCGGACCGCTGCCGGTTTATTCCGATCTGCTGCTTCACGACATGGGTGCCGAATTGGCGGATGGTATTGCGCAGGGTGAGGCTAGTGCGTCGGAGTTTCGGACGCAGCCGCTGTGGGGGCTTGCTGCGGTTGGTCCCTACCTTCACGATGGTCGGGCCGAGACGATTAGTGCGGCGATCCTCGCCCACGGTGGTGAGGCCGAGGCGTCTCGCGATGTTTTCGCAGCCTACACCGAGACGCAAGCGGGTGACGTGATCGAGTTTCTAATGTCCCTGGGTGGAAGAAGCCAATTTACCACCGGTTTGCTTCCGCCCGCAGCGCCCGTGCCGGATGTTGGGGCGTATGGTGGTCCGGTGTCTTCATTGACCGGTGGCGATCTGGATCGGTTTGTTCGCGGTCGTGAATTGTTCGACCGCGACTTCGGGCATGATACAGGTATCGGTGCGCTCGCGGGTTCGGATGCGGGACCACGCTACAATGGCGACAGTTGCCGCGCCTGCCACTTCGAGCCGGTCATCGGTGGTGCCGGTCCTGCGGGCGTGAACGTGATGCGTCACGGCACCATGGCCGAAGATGGCACGTTCACCGGACCGCTCACCACACCCAACACCATCCTTCACAAGGTAATCCGTGTCGGCTCTGCGCTTCCCGGCGCAGAGGACGGCATCAATGTGCTGGAACACCGGCAGACGCCGCCTGCATTTGGGCTGGGGCTTGTCGATGCCATTTCTGAGGCTACGATTCGTTCGAACGAAGATCCGACGGATGCCGACGGTGACGGCATCAGCGGTCGTGCGCATGTGCTTGGTGACGGACGCATCGGTCGGCTTGGCTGGAAGGCTCAGGTCCCCAACATCGGTGAATTCGTGCGCGATGCGATGGCCGCTGAGATCGGCCTGACAATACCGCTGCAAGATGGGCTGAGTTTCGGAATCACGGAGGATGACGACGGTGTGCCCGATCCGGAGTTGAGTATTCAAGAGGCGGAGGACCTTGCGTTTTTTATTGGGATGCTGGCCGCGCCGCCCCGTCAGACTCCGGACGACGCGGCGCAAGCCGCAGCCGGTGAGGCGCTGTTCGAGACTGTCGGGTGTGCGAAGTGTCACATCCCGTCACTTCCCAGCAGTTTGGGTGATGTGCCGCTCTACTCTGACTTGTTGCTTCACGAGTTTCTCGCGGCGGGTAGTGCTGGAATAGCGGACGGTGATGCGTCGCCCACAGAGTTTCGGACCGCGCCGTTGTGGGGGATCAGCCAGACCGCACCCTACACGCACACCGGGGCCGCTGGCACGCTGGACGAGGCCATCCGGCTTCACGACGGCGAGGGTGCGGGTGTTCGTGATGCCTACATCGCTTTGCCCGAGGCAGACCAAGCCGCGTTACAGGCGTTTCTCGGCACGCTGTAGGCCGCGTCGATGACGGATTTCGGGCACGAGCCAGGTATGGGGACGCCTCGAATCTGGTGCCGTTTTGGTGGAACCCATCGGCCTCAGCCAAGCCAAACACTTATTTAGGGATACCCCGTGTCTTCAAGAATCGTCGTTTCCAGGCTCCCAAGTCGCTTTCTATGACGCCGGCCCTGTGATTTCATCTTCGAATCCCCCAAGGCTTCGATAAGCCGCTAGTCAACCCCGCTTACCCTGTCTATAGTCATCCGATAACATCGGGACGGGCGTCTTGCAATGGCCCGTCCCCGCTGTCGTTTTTGTGATAATGGTATGTTTTCGCCGGGTGAGAAAGAAATCGCTCGGTAGTTGTAACTTGCGGGCGGCTTGGCGCGGTTGCGCTCGCATGTGATTCAGGCGAGTTATTGACGACGATTGGCGAGAATTTGGCCGTTCAGGTTTGTTCGGGCGACTCAGATATCGTCTCCTGGTTCATAGACACCGAATGTCAAACTGGGCGCTTTGGCGCGATCAGGTGGAATCTCTAAGGGGAAGAGAAAGCTATGAATCCTGCATACCTACGTCACAAGTGTATACGTACTGTTCACCTCTTTTGCGTGATCGCTATTGGTATGTTGTTAGTGGGATGCGGCGGGGGATCCGGGCTCTTTGGCTCTACGTCATCCAGTTCCGTGGATGGGGGTAGTCAGACGCCGGGTGACGATGGGATTGCGCCAGCCGGCACGGACGATGATAGTGTTCTCGTCGTCGATGATGTCGTTGTGGATGACAATGGGATTCCCGACGATCCGGAGATCGATGGTACACCGGGTATTGCTGGGCTTGGTCCGATCGGTGACGCCGGAGAGAATCAGGTTGTGGCCGCGCTGGCCCTCGTGACGCTCGACGGCTCCAATTCCGAAAGCGAGTCTGGCTCATTGAATTACGAATGGTCGCAGTTTTCGGGCCCGGCTGTTTCCATCAACGGTGCAAACTCTGAGACTTCGACCTTTACGGCTCCTTCTGCCGTGGGGAACCCGGTTGAACTCGCCTTTGAGCTGATCGTGACGGAGGATGGTTTTTCCGCGAGCGATACGGTGATCGTTACCGTGTTGCCGGCAGAAATCGGTCCGGTCGATTCTTCGGCCTGTACGGGCAATGCTGAGTGTGACGATTCGATCTATTGCAATGGTTCCGAGCAGTGTGTAGGCTAGGTTTGCGTGTCTGGGACTCCGCCGTGTGCGGCCGGTGAGTTTTGCAATGAGGCACTGAGCCGGTGTGAGGACGCCGGGGAAGCTCAGGGCATGACGACCGCCTCTCGTTCCTCTGGTCCCTCTCCGCTTGGTGTTTTCTTTGACGCGACGGATGCGGCTTCCGGCGTGGCCTTGCCGGCGTTGGTGAATGGTCGGCGGGACTTCAGCACGTTTCGCTATGAGTGGCAGTTTGGTGATGATCCATCCGCCGTTTGGGTGGGCAAC
>JAJRSR010000245.1 GCA_024278695.1 Planctomycetota bacterium
ACAGCAGACGATTCAGACACAACGCCAGGAACTGGACCGGCAGAACCAGGAAATAGCCCGGCAGGGTGAGGCGTTAGCCATTCGAGAGAAAGCACTAACCGAACAGCACAGCAAGCTCGAAGCAGCATTGGGTAACGCGGAGACCACCCAGCAGGCTGCCGAAGAAGCGAAGCGCGTCGCGGACGAGATCACACAGGCACGCAATGAAGAGCTCACCAAAGCGCGTGAAGAGGTCAAGTCGCTACGGCTCGCGATGGGTCACGGCGACCAAAAGGTCAGTGAGCTACAGGGGCAACTGCAAGAACTCCAAACGACGATCGAGTCAGAACGAAAACGGGCCGTAACGGCCACGGCACGGGTGCATTCTTTGGAAAGCGCCCTAGGCCAAGGAGACAAAACATCAAACGAGATGCGAGCAGAGTTGCAACACGCGCTTGCCAAGCTCAAAGAACAGACGGCATCATCCGAAGCGAAAGATTCACAACTGAGACAATCAGAAGTGGCGTTGGCCGAGCAACAGGGGCAAGCCAAAGCTCTTGACGAACGGGCCAACAGGCTTGAAAACGAGATCAAGCACCTTCAAGACGACCTCGATGCAAAACAACAAGAAGCCACAGCCGCCGCCGCGCGGGCGGACGCGCTTGAGGCCGCCGCAAATCAGAACCAAGGTGACACGGTCAAACTATCTCGTCAAGCTGGCGCGGCGAAGGCCGAACTGGATAACGTTCGCACGAAGCTCGAGCGGCAAAAGGCCATAGCCGACAACGCGAGTACAGAGCTCCAACAAACACGCGAGACCTTGTCGAAAGAGCAAGCGGAACTGCGCACGGCTAAAGAACGCAGCGCTGAACTGGAGCAAACGGTCAGCAAACTGGAAGCATCATTAAGCGCCAAGGCCGGAGAAATCGAGAACGCAACGGCCGACGCCAAGTCTCTTGAAGAAGCCGTAGCGCGAACACGAGGTGATGCGGAGTCGCTATCTGCGGAGGCGGCGAATGCCAAGTCGCAATTGGAACAGTTGCAGGCAGAACTCAACAAGCGGGAGCAAGCTGCATCAGCCGCACAAAAGGAAGTGGCAGTGATCCAAAAACTTCTATCCCAGCGTGACGCCGATATCGAAGCCGCCAACCAGCGCGCCGATTCCATCGAAGACAAGTCCAAAGCTATCGAGGCCGAGCTTGCAGCACAACTTGCGGAGCTGAAGAAACGAGAAGAGGACGCCCGAACCCTCTTGGCCGAGGCCCAGAAAAATAAAGACGAGACCATCGCGCTTCCCGGCCCGGCTAGTGATCCGATGACGGCATCCCGGTCGCGCCATTCGGCCGTTCGTGATTTCTGGGCGGGTTACACCTTCCCGGCGGCACCCGCACCGGCTGAACCACAAGAACCGGAAACCGATTCGGCTCAGGCGGAAACCAGCTCCGACGCCTCGGCTACAGATGAGCCGGAAGATACGAAGACCGCCATGCGTCACGCTATGGCAGAGGCGAAGGCAGAGATCGCGGCCACAAAAAAACGAGCGGCACCGGGAACCAAGCGAGCAGGGAAATCCAAGGCGAAACCGAAAGCCAGGGCAGCCGCCGCCAAGAAAGACGGTCCCATCAAGGTAACGCGCGAAACATTGGAAAAAGCCGCAAAGCGAAGCGCGAAAGATTCGCCGAAGACAAAACGCAAAACCAAGAAAGACGAGGCCACCGCCGAACTCGATCGCGCGACGGCGCAGCGTCTCAAAGCGATGAAGCGACTCAATCCTACGAAATCCGAGGAAGAACTGCTCAGCCAGATCCTCGCGGAAGGTGCCGTCACGAGCACCGGCAAGGCAAAGAAGGGCTGGTTCTCCTAGAGGCCGGCCTTCATATGCGGCCTCCCGCCGACCCTATGCGGGCAAAGTTCGAAGCACCGCACGTACCGGGCTCGCATCGAAGCCAGCCAGCCTGAGCGGCAGCGCAATCAGCTCATAGACGCCTTCGGGCACATCCGTCAGCACCAGCCCTTCGAGAATGGCCATGTCATTCGCGAGAAACCGCTGATGAGCCGGTAGGTCTTTCGAGGCAAACAGATCAACGCTTGGCGTATCGATGCCCACAAGACGAACGCCGCGATCATGAAGCGCATCGACCAGCGCCGGCTCAAGTCCCGCGAAATCTTCCGTGAAACAATTCGGATCGGAATACGTCCCGGTCGCAAGGAGCACACGCGGCGCATCTATTTTTTCTGGAACAGCAGCGAGACCAACGCGCGTGTTTCGATCAACCGATACATGTACAACCTGCGCGGGTCCAAGATATAGTTCGAGCGGCCGCTCATCAATACTCCCCGCGTCGATACCATAATGGTTTGGCGCGTCCGCATGAGCCCCGGTATGCACCGTGCAGCGCAGCGTCGATAACGTCACGCTCGCGCCCTGCTTCAGATCACACAGCACCTCGCGTGACAGCGGCGTGTCCCCCGGCCAGACAGCTAGTGACGACGACAAGACTGGTGAAATATCATAGATCATCATGAGCCTACCAAGGATTCGGATGCGATGCGCCCGCACTCGGGATCCGCACATCGACGTTTGGGCAACTTGACGCTTTGAACGAGAATCGTCCTTCTCGCGTTTCTGGTAGTTCGTACGCGCGTTGCGAACCACCGATCATGCACTAGTACAACAAAATCCACCGCGATCGTCAAACCTTCACCTAGCACTTGCCTCACCCGCGACCATCGACGATGGTTACCGTGCGACCGAACGAACCGACAACGCCAGCGCAAGATGACACAATCAACCAACATCGAACCCATCTCACGCGACCAACGCAGCCACGCCACCGGTATCCTGCTTCTCTGCGGTGCCGGGCTCATGTGGAGCTTCAACGGCGCGTTCATCAAGCTTCTCTACGCCGACGGCACCGGCCCGCCCGGTGCTACCATCGCGTTCTACCGTTCGCTTATAGCTGGGATGTTTCTGGTGCCGCTCGCCCTGCGTCGCCCAACGCCCACCGATGGCTCGAACGCCTCCAGTCGCTGATCCCGCCTCCGCTCACTCATGGCGGCGCAAGGTCAACGTTCCATCTTCGGCCTGCAACCCATCGCCGTATATTGCACGGTGTTTTTCACCGCGATGACCCTCGCTTTCATCATCGCCAACACCATGACCGCAGCGGCCAACGCCATCATTCTGCAATACACCTCGACGTTTTGGATCTTCGCCCTCTCTCCGTGGCTGCTCAAAGAACGAGCCGCTGCCCGCGACGTCTGGCTGCTCGGCGTGGCGATGGTCGGCATCTCGATCATCTTTGCCGGAAACGCCCGAACCGATCTCGCTGGACTGATCGTGGCACTTACGTCGGGATTGTTCTTCGCCCTGCTTACGATGATGCTGCGCCATCTGCGCCGCGCTGATTCGGCCGCCTTGGCCGTGCTGCTCAATCTCGGGTCAGCAGCCCTGCTGCTGCCGGTCGTGGCCCTGCTCGGTAAGTTTCATCTCGAAACGCGAGAGATGCTGCTACTGCTCGCGATGGGGGTCATCCAATTCGGGATTCCGTACTACCTGTACACGCTTGGCTTGGCCCGCGTCCCCGCCCACCAAGCCGCGATCGCGACGCTTCTTGAACCCATCCTCGTGCCACTCTGGACCTACCTGGCCGTCAGTGAAACACCACCGGCAGAAACGCTGCTTGGCGGCGTCATCATCCTCGTGGCACTACTCCTCTTCCTGCTCGGCGGCCGAAAAAACACAAGTCCCCAGACGCACTCGACGTCGGACGCATGATGCCGCAAGATATACCCTTTCGTAATCTCCCCGGTAGCATCGGGGCTGTGATTTGGCTTTGAAATCATAAGGACAACGCAAGGTATGAGTAAGACAATCATCGTGCTCGGCAGCGGGCTGGTCGGGGCGACGATCGCCCGCGACCTCGCCGCAGACGAATCCATTGAAGTCACCATCGCCGACCTTCGACCCGAAAACTTGGCTAAGTTTTCTGGGGAGAAGAACATCCGAACAGTACAGGTGGACCTAACCGACACGGCCGCATTCACCCGGACGATTGCACCGTTCGATGCCGTGGTCGGCGCACTGAGCAGCGCCATCGGCTATGCCACGCTGCGGTCCGTGATCGAGGCTGGCAAGCCCTATTGCGACATCTCGTTCATGGCTCAAGACGCCCGTGAGCACAGCGAGCTGGCGAAGAAACATGGCGTCACGGCGATTGTCGATTGCGGCGTCGCGCCGGGGCTATCGAACCTGCTCACCGCAGACGCGTGCCGCCAGCTCGACGAAGTGGATGATGTACAGATCTGCGTGGGCGGTCTCCCCAAGAATCGGCAGTGGCCATTCGAGTACAAAGCCCCCTTCGCGCCGATCGACGTCGTCGCGGAATACACACGCCCGTCGCGTGTCGTGGTCAATGGCGAGATCGTCACAAAAGAGGCACTCTGTGATCCGGAGCTGATCGACCTGCCCCGCGCCGGCACGCTCGAATCGTTTATCACTGACGGGCTGCGCAGCCTGACCGACACGATCCCCGCGAAAAACATGTGCGAACGCACGCTACGTTACCCCGGCCACTGTGAGCTGATGCGCGTGTTCCGCGAGACCGGCTTTTTCAATGAAGAAACCATCGACGTGCGCGGCGTGAAGGTCAGACCGATTGATGTGACGTCCACCCTGCTCTTCCCCAAGTGGAAGCACGACAAGGACGAGGCCGAGTTCACCGTCATGCGTGTCGTCGTCGAGGGAAGCAACAACGGCAAGCGTCAACGCCACACCTACGACCTTTACGATGAGTTCGACGAAACGACGAAGCTTTCATCGATGTCTCGCACCACCGGCTTCCCGGCCGCCATCGTCGCGAGACTGCTCGCGGAAAAGCGCATCGACTGCCCCGGCGTCTACGCCCCGGAGATGCTGGCAGAGGACGCCGACATCGTAAGAATCATCCGCGAAGAACTGGCCAACCGCGGCGTCACAATCACCGAAACCGTGATAGAGCTGTAATCGGACAACCCAAGGCAAACATCGGGTGGCCCGTGGCTTTAGCCGTGGGGGACACGAATCGATGGCCGCTCAAACGCCCCGAACCGCAGGCTTGTAACAGTCACGATGCCTAAAGCCCTACAACTTTCGACTTTCGGTGGCACGGCAGCTAACTGAAATTGCCGGTAAGATGCTTCTCTTGCGAACATCGAACTACTGAATAAAGGTTCTTGGATATGTTGAAAACAACAAGCATCACGCTCACGATCTTGGTCATGCTCTGCAGCGCACGATCGCAAGCGCAAACCGAAACCACGAAACCTACCGCAGCAAAAACCAAGTCCGCACCCAGCGCGAAATCAGTCGCCACCAAAACCCAAGCCGCATTAGAGGCTGACCTAACCGCCCTTTTGAAAGACGCCCTCCTTGTCGGCTATTGGCAGGTCACGACCGACGGCGGGCTCAAGGGCGACGGTCCCCTCTCAACGCCCAAGCCCGAGACCTACACCGTCGCCAGCGCAACCAAGCTGGTCGGTGACCGGTGGATCATCGCAGCGCGAATCCAATTCGCAGAAAAAGATGTGACGATCCCAGTCCCGGTGCGCATCATCTGGGCCGAAGACGTGGCCATCATCACGCTGGACAGCATCCCCCTGCCGATACTCGGCACCTACTCCGCCCGCGTCATGTTCCACAACGGTTTCTACAGCGGCGTCTGGTACTCCAACCCAAAGAACTACGGCGGCGTGCTTTCGGGAAGGATTCTGAAGCAGGTATCGAAAACGCCGGGGAGCTAAAAGCTTTTTCCGCAAAGGCTGACGCTCTATCCACAACGTCCACCCCTACGCGAAAAGACCGCTCCCCAGGCTCCCCAATCCGGGCAGAAGCCGTTGCGGGTGTTTCTTTCCGACGATTGAGCGAAATATCCCGCGATCTCCGTTTTAATTAGCCCCACAACATGCTATGGTGGGCGAGTCGTTTGGAGCGGGCCTTCTCGATAGATTGAACCAACTTGTCAGCCGATGGGGGTATCGGATGCTGCCAACCAACCGCCGTTTATACGGCCTTGCCATAGCCTTGCTGGCTTGCGAGACACTGATCCCGGCGGCCGCTGGCGTTACAATCAGCGGGCAGGTGCGCCGCACCGCACCGCCGAACGATCCCGTTGCCAACGCGAGGATCACGATCTTCACGCCTTCTTTAACCTACTTCGCAGAGACACGGAGTGACGCGTCCGGCGTTTACGCCATCGACAACGTTCCCGAGGGGGCCTACGAACTCGGGTGCGCGGGTATGCGTTTCGACTATATCGAACAGAGCGTGACCCTCGGAGCGGGCGGGCTGCAACGTGACTTCGACCTGGCACCGGAATCGCACCCGGGGCAGTGGGACATCATCGGTTCAACAGCGCCGGAATTGCTCGACGCGACGGATATCGGCATCTTGCTGGCGACCGGTCAAATCTTCTATTGCCACGATACGACGGACCCCATCCTGTTTGACCCGGCCACGGGCGATCGATCCTTTCCGGCCAGCTCCCCCAGCCAGCAGGGGTGCCAAAACGGCAGCCTGATGGCCGACGGACAGGTCATTATGATGGGCGGCCAAAGCCCCACCGATCCTGGTTCGTTCAGAAACGCAATCCCCTGGACAAAGACATGGAGCCCGGCACTGGGAACTTGGCAAATACTGCCCGACATGCAGCATGGCGTCGGCAGGTGGTATCCGGGACTGGCGCGGCTGGCCGACGGGTCACTGCTGGTGATGGGCGGCGGGCAGTGTTGCGACGCGGCACGCACGGCAACTTGCGAGCGGTTCGACCAAGCCACGCAAGCCTGGAGCTACACCGGTTCGATGATCAACCCCACGGAGTTTCCCCCGACCGCCCTACTGTACACGGGCGAAGTACTCATGACCTGGTGGCCGCCGCAGCTCTACAACCCGACGCAGGAACAATGGCGACTCACCGGAGCCTTCAACCAGCCAAACCGTTTCTGGCCCGGTCACGCCGACCATTCCCTCGTCATCCTCGCGGATGGGCGGGCGCTGGCGGTCGGCGTCGTGGGCGGTCCGGACGGCAACACGACGATGGCCGAAGTCTATGACCCGGCGACCGAGACCTGGAGCCTCACATCCAACCCGGAGTTGGTGCGGCTTCAGACGGAAGTGGTCCAGCTTCCCGACGGTCGGGTTTTCGTGGGGGGCGGCGATACGGAGGTTGACCCGATACCGGTCGATGATGTGCTTGGCATTGTCCGATGGTGCGATCTTTACGACGCTGAAGTTGACGAATGGCGACGCGTGGCCGACATGGCGTGGCACCGAGAATACCACGCTGTGACGCTGCTTGTTCCGGACGGGCGCGTAGTGACAACCGGTGGCACGCTTATCAAGTTCCAGGCTGGCCCGACTTCAGCAGACATCGAGGCCTTCTCGCCGCCCTACCTGTTTCGCGGCGTGCGTCCGGAAATCGCGAGCCTCTCCACCACGGACCTACCACGCGGGTCGCAGATCACCATCGAGCTTGCCGTCGCTACGGAGCTGACGAGCATCGTGCTCATGGGAACTCAAACGACCACGCACTGGGTGGATGGCGGAATCCCACGGCGGCTCGTGCTCCCTGTTCAGCAGACAGGAACCACTGTCACGGCAACCGTTCCCGATGACCCCAACGTGGCCATCCTTGGTCACTACATGCTGTTTGCCATGGTGGATGATATTCCGTCGGTGGCGAACATTGTCAGAGTTGTGGCGGCGCAGGGTTTACCAACCGGCGCGTGCTGCGACTCCGGCGGAAACTGCTCGATTGTAAGTCAAGCCGATTGTGAAGCCGCCGCGGGCCAAACCTACCTTGGGGATGGCACAGTCTGTTCGCCAGAAAACATATGCCCCCCTCCGATTCCGACAGTGTCAGAATGGGGCTTATTGGCTATGGTTCTTACGCTGCTCGTCGCGGGAACCACGATCCTCGGACGTAAAACGAGCCGGACCACGATCTTGAAACATTAGGAGAGTCGGTATGAAAACATGGGGTATTGCCTGCGCAGTCGTTCTCTTTTCAAACTCGGCATGGACCAAAGCGGAGCCGCCGCAATTCGTGCTTGAATGGGGATCAAGCGGAACCGGTAACGGACAATTCGGTGGAGCGCACGGGATTGAGGTCGATGCTGACGGCAATGTTCTAGTGGCCGACACGAACAACCACCGCATCCAGAAGTTCACGAGCGAAGGCGCTTTCATCATGAGTTGGGGCACGCTCGGCTCTGGACCGGGTCAGTTTAACCACCCGCACGGCATCGGCATTGACCCGCTGGGTAACATTTACGTCGCAGAAACCGGGAACAACCGCGTCCAGAAATTCGCGAGCGACGGCACGTTCATCACAATGTGGGGTTCGTTCGGTACGGGTGACGGACAGTTTCAACACAACCACGGTCTCGCGGTAGACAGTAACGGAAATGTGTTCGTGGCCGATCGAGACCAGAACCGGGTTCAGAAGTTTACGACCGACGGCACGTTCGTTCTTGCCATCGGGTCGCCCGGGGTCGGAGACGGACAGTTTTCGGGTGCCAACGGCGTTACGGTGGACGGCGATGACAACGTTTTCATAGGCGACAGCAGCCCGCGGATTCAAAAGTTCACGAATGACGGCACGTTCATTTTATCGTGGGGTTCTGCTGGTGCCGGCGATGGACAGTTTAACTTTCCGCGCGGGCTATCGACCGATGAGTTCGGCAACGTCTATGTCTGTGACCGGAACGCCCATCGGATGCAACAGTTTACGGGCACCGGAACATTTCTGGCATCTTGGGGCTCTTTCGGCAGTGGTGAAGGACAGTTCAACTTGCCTTACGGCTTGCGGGCCAGCGCAAACGGAACCGTCTACGTCTCCGACTCGAACAACTTCCGCGTGCAAAAGTTTCAATTCGCCCAACCGGCCGTACCGGTCGCATCAGCGTGGGGGCTGGTGGTCATGGCGTTGCTCTTGCTGACAGCCGGCTCAGCAATGTTTGTTCGACGTGCGCCTCAACGGTCACTCTTTGGTAACTAACATCCCCAAGGACCGGGCTTATCGAGAAATGACATCGTAAGGCATACGAATTCTTACGCACCCAAATAGCCTAAACTCAGCAGAAAAGATGACCTACCGCGAAGCTGGCGCTGTCACGGCATGTCACAAAGGGGAGCGCGGCGCGGGCCTCAAGAATACGGTTCCCAGCGTCGATAATTTAGTTGACTCTCTTTTCGCAACGGATTATGATCGAAAGTTATGGTGATTGGTCGCGCGACATCTGTTTTCCTCGCATCCTGGGCGCTACTGGCGCTACCGGCGCTCTGTGCGGCCGGCGTAATCGGGCATACCTGTGATTGTGTCTCGGAGTCCGCGTGCGTCTGCCAGACGGACGACGGGCATGATTCCGGTTGCGGACACGAGAGCGAATGCCCCGACGACCCGTGCAGCATTCACGTCGTTCGGCCCGAGCGGCAGAATGATAATACTGCCCCGGTACTTCTTCCCGTTGCATCAATCACAACAATCCTTGCCGTCATCCATCAACCGGCGTCCCTGGTACTACCCGCCGGCATCTACGAAATGCCTGACGGTACAAAACTTCCGTTCCCGCCCAGTGACCTCCCCCTTCTGGTCTGATTCTCCGATCTGATTTCCGCCTTGATTGCCGTGGCGTGTTTCTGCGCGCTCTTGGTACAATCGGCATTCGCCATCCGAATGATGTGCGTCGGATTCATTGAACCCAAACGAGGACCTCTCGAATGCTTCGAAAAACTGGAAAGATCCTATGGTCGCTCGGCGTGTTGGCCGTGGTTGGCGGCTGCGCCACCGTCAACCCGCAGCACGACTATGACCGCGTCGGCCAGCGCGTTATCGAGGCCACCGGGCAGGAACGCGTCTATAGCCCCGAAGACGACAGGCTGGTCGATGAGCTGGTTGAAGAACTACTACAAGACGGCCTCAGCGCCAACGAGGCGGTACAGATTTCGCTACTCAACAACCCTACGCTTCAGGCAGCTTTCATGGATGTCGGTATCGCTCGCGCCGATGCCATCCAAGCAGGATTGTATACCAATCCGTTCTTGAATGTCTCGGCGTTGTTTCCCGACGGTGGCGGTCTGGCCAATATCCAATCCACCGTGGCGCAAAACATCGCAGAACTGTGGCAGATTCCCGTCCGTGAGCACATGGCTGAGCACGCCCTTGATGCGGCGATTATTACTCTAGCAAGCACGGCAACGAGCCTCGCTGCGGATGCCAAATCGGCCTACTACGAAGCTGTCGGCACGGACGCTCGCCTTCGGATCGCCCGAGAAAACCTGGTCATCGCAAAGAACCTGCTCGAATTGACACTGACGCGTCAACAAGCCGGCGCAGCCAATGAACTCGATGTCAACTTGTCTCGTGGCGTCGCGGTGGATTCAGCAATCGCGGTCGAGCGTGACCGGTTGTCAGCCGCGACCGCTCGCCGAAACTTGGCCACCATTCTCGGCCTAGTTGTCGATGCGAACACTTTGATTCTAAACGACACGTTACCAGGTGATTTCCCTGAAACGCCCGGTGATCAACCGTTATTGCAATTGGCCAAACTATGGCGTTTGGACATTCAAGCAGCAAAACAAATCGTCGCTGCGGCGCATGCTCAGTTGGAGTACGAGTACCTGCTTATTTGGCCGCAAATACAAATCGGGCTTTCCTTGGAACGATCGGAACGCACCAGCCAGGGCGGCCGAGACATCTGGGGCGACACGGCACGGGCGTCGATCGCCAACGGAAGCTTGACTGCGCCCGGGATTCAACCCCGTTCCGAGCGAAACAGCCAAAGTGGTCAGGATCTCATCATAGGGCCGAGCCTGGGCATCACGCTGCCCCTCTTCGATCAAAACCAAGCACAAATTGCCGGGGCGCAGTATACCCTACAGCAAGCCTATAAGACACAGGACGCCCTCAATCGCGCCGTCACGCAGGAAGTGCGAAACGCCGTCGATCGGGCGATGACCGCGTGGCGTCTCATGAGAATGTACCGCGACCAATCCATTCCGTTGGCGCAGGGAAATCTCGATCTTTCCCGTGAAGCCTATCGTGCCGGTCGTGCGTCGTTTCTGTCTGTGCTCGAGGCACAGCGGTTCTACTTGGACACACGACGCGGCTATGTCGAGGCATCGCAAACTGCGGCCAAGATGATACCGGAACTTGAACGAACGATCGGACTACCCTTCGACAAGTTCCTGGATGAAATAACGAATCCAACGAGGCCTACGCCCACGCTCCATGAGGACAATGGATCATGAGAAACAAGAAAAGAACAATCGCAACGACCCCTACAGTCTTACTTGCCCTCAGCGTGATGCTCTTGGGCGGCTGCATCGACGCTAACGCTGCGGCACTCGAAACATTTGTAGTGGACATGCTACTCAACACGGCAGCGGCGTTATTGCTATGACGGCGCTACGCCGACAACGGAGAATACTCTGATGAACAAGAAAACCACACTCACGGTGTTGACCGCCGTGATCGTCGTCCTGGGCATAGGAACGGCGTGGACGCCACTATCGGCTGTTGCCACAGCACAGGCGCAGCATCAAGACCACGACGGACACGATCATGGCGACGCCCCTAAGAAGGGGCATGGCGACGACGACCACGATGACCACGGCGACAAGAAGAACGGCCACGGTGACGAACATGGCGATCACGACGGCGACGGCGACGGCGACGAACATGGTGGGCACGGTGACCACGAGGAAGGCGTTGTGCGTCTCAACGCGGCGCAACTTTCCGGGTTGGCGCTGACCCACGTGGAAGTAAAACGCGGTTCACTCACGACGATGGTGGAGCTTCCCGGGGAAGTCGCATGGAACGCCGACCGGCTCGTACATATTTCGCCGCGTGTCAGCGGGATCGTCTCCACAGTCGAACGGACACTGGGTGATCGAGTCGACATTGGTGACCTGCTCTGCGTGCTGGAATCGCGAGAGATGGGCAACGGCAAAATGGAGTACCTGGCCGACCAGAGTCGTTTCGAAGTAGCACGTGCCGATTATGATCGTGCCCAAACCGTCTACGAGAACACCAAGAAGCTCTTGATAATTCTCGACCCGGAACCCGCACCCGAGGCAGTTCTTGCGAAGGCGAAAGACCTACCCGTAGGCGACAACAAAAACAAACTTCTCACGTCCTACACGCGTATGAAGGTGAACTATCGCAATTTCAAACGGAATGAAGCGCTTCTCGCAAGCAAGATCGCCAGCGAAGCGGAGTTCCTTGAAGCCCAAGGTGAGTATGAAGTCTCACGGGCCGATTACCTATCCACGCGTGAAGAGATATCATTTGACCTGGAACTCAGGTTCCTTCGCGCGGAGAAGGACTACAAAGTCGCCGAGACCGAGATGCGCAACGCCTAACGTGCCCTGCATATCCTGGGACTTACGAATGAGCAAACCAAGGAAATCATACGGCAGGGTGACGAGGTCGACTCGGACATCGCACGCGCGGCCCTCGCCAGCCCTATATCCGGTGTCATCGTGGATCGCCACCTGACGCGCGGCGAACTCGTCAATACCGATACGCGGCTGTACACCGTTGCCAATCTTTCCGACGTCTGGGTCATGGGCCGCGCGTATGAACGCAACATTCGCTTTCTCAAGCCCGGCCAAAAGACGACAGTTCGGCTTGATGCCTTTCCGGGTATGTTCTTCGAGGGCGAGGTCGATTATGTGGCCAGCCAACTCGATACCGACACGCGGACGGTAGAGGTCCGAGTCGTCCTGCCCAACCCGGAAAGCCGAATTCGCGCGGGCATGTTCGCCACGGTCATCATGCATGTAGGTAACGGAAAAGATGCCGCAGAACCTATGGGCTTACTCGTTCCGGCAGCGGCGCTACAGCGTGTCAAAGGCGGGTTTGTCGTGTTTCAGGCCACTGGACCCGGTGAATACAAACTCATTCCGGTTCAGGTTCTAGGGAAATCTCGAGAATTCGCCGAGGTCACAGGCCCACTGTCCATAGGTGACAAGGTCGCCGTGGGCGACACCTTCGTGCTCAAGTCTGAAGTCGGCAAGGAAGAAATGGGCGGCGGCCACTCACACTAACGGAGCGACCATGTCAAGCATCATTGACTTTTCATTGAATAACCGTTTTCTGGTCCTCGTCCTTTGGCTGATGGTCGTAGCCGTCGGCCTGGACTCCGTGTCCAAGCTGCCGATGGATGCGGTGCCGGATGTCACCAACGTTCAGGTTCAGGTTCTCGCGAACTCACCCGGACTCCCGCCAGAGGAGGTGGAGCGTTTTATTACGTTCCCCGTCGAAACCTCGATGAGCGGTCTCCCGGCCATCGAGGAAGTTCGCTCCGTATCGAAGTTTGGGCTGTCCGTGGTCACCGTCGTCTTCGAAGAAGGCACCGACATCTACTGGGCACGACAGCTTGTCGGCGAACGATTGGTTGAGGCACGCGAACAGATCCCTCCGGGGTACGGTGAGCCTTCTATGGGGCCAATCTCAACCGGGCTCGGGGAAATCTACCAATTCGAGGTACGTGGTGAGAACCACACGCCCATGGAACTTCGGACGATTCTCGATTGGTACGTCAACTACCAACTCCGCAGCGTTCCCGGCGTCGTTGAGATCAACGCGTTCGGTGGCGAACTCAAGACCTATCAAGTGACACTAGACCCGAAGCGGCTGGCCGCGTTCGATATACCCGTAGGAGATGTCCTCGATGCCTTACAGGGCAACAACAGGAATGTCGGCGGCGGCTATATCGAACATCATGGTGAACAGTATCTGATTCGCGGTGAAGGGTTAATCGAAACGCTGTCGGACCTGGGCAATGTGATCGTCAAACACGACGCCGAGGCAGGCACACCGATCTTTGTGAAAGATATTGGCACTGTCGAGTTTGCACCGATGATTCGCCAGGGGGCCGTGACGCGTGACGGAAAGGGTGAGGCCGTTGTGGGTATCGTCATGATGCTCATGGGTGAGAACTCTCGTGTCGTCTCCCAAGCGGTGGACGACAAAATCGAAGAGCTGAAGCAATTCCTTCCTGAGGGCGTAACGATTGACACGTTCTACAACCGGACGGAACTCGTAGACCGAACCATCGCAACCGTCGCCAAGAACCTGATCGAGGGCGGGGTTCTGGTCATCATCGTGTTGCTCCTCTTGCTTGGCAATTTGCGTGGCGGCCTGATCGTGGCGTCCTCTATTCCTTTGTCCATGATGGTCGCATTCATTGCCATGCGTATTACCGGGCTGAGTGGAAACCTCATGAGCCTCGGAGCGATCGACTTCGGGATCATCGTCGATGGGTCGGTCGTGATGATCGAGAACGTGGTCCGGGTCTTGCGGGAGCGCAAGAAGGACTCGAACTCTCATATCGAATCCGTACGCACAGCGTGCCGCGAGGTGGCTCGCCCCGTCGCATTCGGCGTGATGACCATCACGATTGTGTACCTCCCGATCATGGCGCTTCGAGGAATCGAGGGCAAGATGTTCCGCCCGATGGCGTTGACCGTCGTCTTTGCGCTGGCTGGCTCCATGATCTGCGCACTCACCCTGATGCCCGTATTGGCCTCTGTGTTCCTCAAAAACGTCTCGGAAAAAGAGCCCATCCTGTACCGCCTCGCCAAGCGTCTGTACTACCCCCTATTGGAA
>JAJRSR010000246.1 GCA_024278695.1 Planctomycetota bacterium
AATTCGATAATCCTTGTCTGCAATGTTTTCCACGGCAACGGTCAGATCGACATTATCCCTGATTTGCCAGCCGCTGCGAACGGCAAAGGTCGAGTAGCTGGGCGTGCCGCCGGGCGGGATTCGGCTGGTGTCGGCCCGGTCACGGGTCGAAAGGTCGTCCTGCCCGCCTGCGAAGTTGGCCACCCCTTCCACCCAGAACTTGCCGGACGGATGGTCCCATCGCAAACCAGCCAACCCGGTCACCGGCATCAAACGAGAAATCGGCTCGCGAACCCGGCGCGGCCGCGCCGTCGGGAACGTATCCACCTCACCGTCTACCCATGCGATATTACCGAAAATGGTCCACTCGGGACGAAACCGGTACGTAGCGGCCAACTCGATGCCTTGAACGAACCCGTCGCCACCGTTGAGCTTCGTCACTTCAGATTCACCGTCGATGAGCCGCCCTGTGGGCACACGAATAATCATCGAATCAATGAGCGTATGAAAATAAGCCGCCTGCATGGACCAATCGTCGTACTCGGCCTTAACGCCCGCCTCAAAGGATATGAAGTTTTCCGGATCCAGCCCCAACGCCGGCGTTTCGATCTCGCTGCTTCTAGCCGAGTCAAACCGTGTCAGGTCAGACAGATTCGGAGCGCGAAAACCCTGGGAAACACCGCCGAAAAAATTAACGTGCTCGGGCAAGACGCGATAAACGAACCTCGCACTGCCCACCAAAGACCACCACTCATCGGCGGCCGAGACCCGCCTGCCCGTCAGAGGATCACGTATACGATTGGCATCTGCCCGCACAAAGCTCGCGCGCCCGCCGAGCACAAGATCAAGCCTCTCGCAGACACTGATTTCGTCGTGCACATAAACGCCCACAAGGTCGTAGCTCGCATTGTTGGCGACCGGCCCTTGTATCTGGTTTCGCGTGGAGAATGAGTTCACACGGTCACGGTAGTACTCGAATCCATACGTCAGGTACCCGATATCGGTGGCGCTCTCAAACTGGGCACTCGCGCCAAACGTCCCGACGTCGAATCCCTGGAGGTCGCGCCGACCGCTTCCTCGGATCCGATCCCGCGTTTCATGGAGCTCCTGCCAAGAGAGCGACAGCCTCATCGTTTCCACGAACGAGTCCATGTTCTCTGCGTGCAACTGGACATAAGTCAGGCTGCGTTCCTCGTCGAGGTCTCGTTTTCGGTCGGAACCAACCGTCGTCCCTTTGAAAGACTTCGCAAAGATCGTACGGTGGGTTCGTGGGACGTTGTTCTGCACCACGCGCTGGTGAGCCATCACCAACCGGGTGTCCGGATTGAAGAAGTACTCCAGCTTAAAATCGGCGTCCCACTCTTCGTAGCCCGTATTGGGTTGGCTACCCGTTCCGCGCCCAGCGCGAAGCGAACCGAAGTCTTTGAAAGTCCCGCCAAAAAGAAGACCGAGCTTGTCATCCACCGTGAGGTCAAACTCAAACCGATAAATGTTCGAGTTCTCGGCCGTCGAGTGGCGGTAGAAAAAACGCCGCTCCATGTTAATGCCATCACCGTAGGTCGTTGGGCTTCTTGTGATGGCGTTTACGGTGCCACCAATGGCATCAGAACCATAGAGGACCGATGATGGCCCTTTGACGACCTCTAACCGGTCCAAACTAAACGGGTCCACCGTGTTCCAATATTGATTTGGACCGGGCCGAAATACGGAGTTATTCAACCGGATGCCATCAATCAGCAGCAGGTTGTGAAAACCGGTAAAGCCGCGAATGTAAGGTGAACCTTGTCCATGTGAGGTTTTTTGGACCATGATCCCGGGCAGTTCGCCCAATGCCTCCGGCGTCGAGCGGTAGGCGTTCCCGTAAATATCCGCCGAAGTCACCGAGTGGGTAGTGAAGGACAGATTGAATGGGCGTTCAGACCTTCGGGTCGCCGTGATAAGCACTTCATCGAGCGTCGGCTTCCGTTGCTCTAACACGCCGGCGTCGTCCGGCGGTGTTTCCTGCGCCTGAACCCGCACCGTAACGGCAGACATCAAGAACGCACAACATGCGCAAACCAGAGAGAGGTCACGCCCCCACCCAAGCCCATCGGTGCAGTTTTTCATTGGCTATAAACCTACCCGACGGTACCTGAAAAAGAACGGATAAACTCACTAATCAACTGGGCGAGGCCATCACTCAACCCATCCGTAACGCCGATAGAAATACCGCTCGTAAGTGACCGGTTGCACCCTACAGACCCCAACAACATGCCCACGCCCAGAATCGCCACAACCGCAAGTTTCCGAATCTTCATTGTACCATCTCCTTTTCTTCTGGTACCCGCCCTATGAGCCGAGCAACATCGGCCCAAGCCTGCATTCTATGAATCTACCAAGTTGTATCAAGTTGCCCCTGCAAGAGAAACGATAAACTACACGAAGGATCAGTTCCCCTCCCGGCTTTCCAGATCCTCCCAGCGGGCATAAAGCGCCGCAACCTGCTTTCGCGATGCCTCAAGCGCCTCCCAACGTTTCTGCGCCTCGACATGGTCGGCTCCCACGGCAGGGTCTTCCGTCGCCTTCACGCATTGCGCCACACACCCTTCCGCTTCGAGGATAGCCTCTTCCATCTGTCGAAGCTCCGATTTTTCGCTCGCGCTCAAGCCGCCTTCGGCCGCCTTCGCCTTTGGTTTCTTCGCTTTCTTGCGGCCGGAAGCATCGCCCTTTTCACGAGCGAGTCGAGCCTGCGTCGACTGCCACTGGGCACAGTCTACGTATTGAGCCACGCCGCCCGAACCATCCAGTCCTATGATCTGCGTACACACGCGATCAAGCATGAACCGATCGTGCGTCACCAGCACGATCGCTCCGGAAAAATCCACGAGGCTATCCTCCAACACATCGAGCGATGTGATGTCCAGGTCGTTGGTCGGCTCATCCAGGACGAGAACATCAGCCGGTCGCAACATCAGGCGCGCAATCAAAATCCGAGCCTGCTCGCCGCCAGAGAGATCGCTCACCGGCATGTCCAACTGGCTTACTTCAAAGAGAAACTTCTTCGCCCATGCCGTGATATGGATCGTACGACCACGAAAGTCCACGCTCTCGCCATCTTTCGCCAGCGCCTGTCGCAGCGTCACATCCTGCGGCAACTCCTCTCGCTTTTGATCGAACACCACAACACGTAAGTCATCGGCCATCTCAATCGAGCCCTCGTCCGGCGCTAAGTCGCCAGTTAGCACGCGAAGTAGTGTGGTCTTTCCGCTTCCATTGGAACCCAACAGCCCGACACGCACACCGGGTGACAACATGAGCGAGACATCGTTGAATAACAGCTTGCCACCGAGCGAC
>JAJRSR010000247.1 GCA_024278695.1 Planctomycetota bacterium
CCAGATTCTCATAATCCCCTTGCTTTTCGGTGCGACGCGTGCCACAATCCCCGAGGTTGGGCCGCCGTCCGGTGGATTTTCCAGTAATCTCCGCCCGTCGTGGGGTTGCTTGGTCTTTCTTGGGCGACGGGCGAATGTCCGATTCACGCTGTACCACGACGCGATCCTTTCTGGGAGGTTCAAGCATGCGGCGCAATCTGGATCTTTCTGCCGTTTTCGTTGCTATAATCGTACTGGTTACGTTTGCCGCGGCGATTCGTGCGGGTACCCCTGATACCCAGATCGCACAGGACCACCTTCGACAGTTAGGGACTGCGATTAGGTGGTACCTAAGCGATTATAATGAAAGGCTTGATGACCCCATCCGCCTGTGGCAGTTCGGTTACGTCACTGAACCGACGGTGTTTTGGAACCCCGGCGACACCGATCCGCAGCCGTGGTGGATTACGAATTCGGTTCCCAATGCCTGGAGCAGCGCGAGAATCAGCTATGACTTCGCGACCTGTTTGCGGCCGTGCGAGGGTATTCTGCCTGATGAGCCGATCGTTTGGGATAACACACCCGACAACAACGGTGGAGCATTTAGCAGCTTTCACACGCTGGACGGTGCGATCTATACGAGCCCGCCGAACATCTCGCCAATACCCACCAATGTTGCGATCACGCATGCGCGGTTAAGGCGTTTGTGGGTTGCGGTCGGAGTTTACGCACTGGAAAACGGCGGCTTAGCCCCAACCGAACTGCTCGACATTCACCCGAGCCCATACGCCATGTCCCCGCGCAACTATTGGAATCCCGGGGACAGCGATCCCCTGCCCACGGACATCTCCACCGACGAGCCCGATGCCATCAACAGCGCACGTATCAGTTTCGACTACCTCGTTGCTGGTCAGGATTGGGATTCGATGGATCCGGAAACGATCGTGCTGGCCGACAACACATCGACGAATAACGCCGGCTATGGGGTCAATGTTGTTAACCGACGGGGATTCGTGCGGTTCGTGGCCGCTGGTACACTTGGCGATGCCGACGACGACGGCGATATTGATTTTGATGATTACGCAAAGATGCAGAATTGTTTTACGATGCGGCCATACGGTGCGATTTTCGATAACACCTGTCGTATCATGGATTGGGACGGCGATGATGAAGTGACCCTGTGGGACGACCTGGCGAACTTCTTGCCCGCGATGACGGGGCCATTGTCAAAGTAGCGCTCGATCGTTGTTTCTTGAGGATTCATGGTTGTCGGTGCGTTTGTCTTGCCAACACGGCTACGGTAGATGAGTTTGACCAACCTCGACTTGGTTTCCGGAGACCACGGACGGTTACCCCTATATCTGTTCCTTCGTAACGTCTGCCCAATGCCACTGGTCTTTGGCTATAGGCTACAAAAAGCGAAGGCGTAGAAAACGAGATAATCCTGTTTTCCGGAGCCGTTTGCCACCGTGATAGCAACCCATTCCCCCAACCAACGCCCTCTTCGGTTGTTTATTAGCGCCGCTGAACCCAGTGCCGATCGCCACGGGGCGACGCTGATCCGGGCCATGCGCGAACTCTGCTCGGAGGCCCAATTCGTTGGGGTGGCCGGTCCGAAGATGGTCGAGGCCGGGTGCGAGCGGATTTTCGACATGAGCGGGCAGGCGGGGATGCTGCTCGGTGCCCTCAAAGTAGCCGGGCGGGCGTCCAAGATGCTTACGACGGCCGACGCCTGCCTCCGCAGTGCGCCGTTCGATGCGTGTGTCGTGATTGACTCGCCCACGCTGCACCTGCCGCTTATGAAACGTGCGAAGGCCGCTGGCGTGCCGACGTTGTTCTACATCGCACCGCAGATGTGGGCCTGGGGCACCTACCGCATCCACAAGCTGCGCGATCAGGTCAGTGCGGTCGCGGCGATCCTGCCGTTTGAGGAGGCGTTTTTTCGAGGCCACGGGATCGATGCGACGTTTGTCGGCCACCCGCTCGCGGAGCAGATCAAAGCGGAAACGGCAGATCAACACGCGATCGACGTGATGCGACGATCGGGCAAGCCGATGATCGCGATCCTACCGGGGTCTCGGACGCACGTGGTTGAGGAGGTGCTGCCGGGCCAGTTGGAGGTGGTGGCCGCTATCGCGAGAGAGCTACCGGGTGCGGCGTTTGGTATATCGGTGGCCAGTCCGCGTATCGGGAAGATCATTGACGCGCTGGTCACGCGAGCTGGCTTGGCAGGTCGCGTGATCCCGCAGCCGCACCGCGAGTTGATCCGCGCGGCAGACCTCACGATTGTGGCATCCGGCACGACGACGCTTGAGGTAGCGTTTCATGAGAAGCCGATGATCGTGATGTACAACGCCTCTCCGGTTTTTTATCACCTGGTGGGGCGTTGGATGCTTCACACGAAGTACCTTTCACTCCCCAACATCCTGGCCGGCAAGCAGATTGTTCCGGAATTTATGCCGTACTACCGATCCACCGAGCCAATCATTCAAACCGCGATGTCACTGCTTCAGCACGCCGACGAGCGGAAAGAGATGAGTCGCGCACTAGCCGAAGTCGTCGCGCCGCTCCGTAAAGGCAGCGCCGCCAAACGCACGGCCGAGCTCCTGCTTAGCATTGCCAAGCCGGCGCATTAGCAAGTATTGTTTTTGGGAGCGTAGCTCGATGGCCCCGTGTTACCGGAGGG
>JAJRSR010000248.1 GCA_024278695.1 Planctomycetota bacterium
CCTGTGGCGATGGCTTCTCAGGCTCTTCCTGCGGAATGTAGGCTTGTATCAGGTCAATCAGCTTCTTCCGGTCGATTGGTTTGGTTATATAGTCGTCGCAGCCGGCGTCGAGGCACTTTTGCCGATCGGTGACCATCGCGTAGGCGGTCAGGGCGATGATTGGGATGCCGATGCCCTTTTCTCGTAGCGTTTTCGTGGCTTCGTAGCCGTCCATCAGGGGCATCTGCATGTCCATCAGGATCAGATGGAACGGGTTGTTCTCGTCGCGCGCCGCCAGCACCGCATCGAGTGCGAGTCTCCCGTCCTTGACGGCGGTGATCTGCACGTCCGTCTTTTTGAGCATTCCAGCAACGAGCGTTCGGTTGGTTGCGTTGTCCTCGGCCAACAGGATTCGGCAACTTGGTAACGCTTTCTTTTTGGGCGTTTCGGGTTGGCTGGTATCGGGCTTTGACTTCCGGTCATGCACGGCCTCGAGAATCATCCTTATGAGCTCTTTCCGATTGATGGGTTTGGTGGCGTACCCATCGCAGCCGGCGTCGAGGCACTTCTTCCGATCGCTGTCCATCGCGTGGGCGGTGAGCGCGATGATCGGTAACGTGTAGCCTTCCTCGCGTAGTTGGCGCGTGGCCTCGTAGCCGTCCATGACGCTGGCCTGCTACCAAGAATCTGGTCCAGGTCAGACCGAGTTTTGGGATGGCTAGAGGGTGTGTCCGCTATGGCGATGCGGTACGTACGGTCACCCGGGTGTAGCGGCGATTATCGGTCGCCGGTATGCATGATGCGGGGTTATCAGTCGTCACCAGCGGATGTTTGGGGTGTGGTGCTTTAACGCTGTGCGGCTGGAGTCAGGCGACGGTTACGGGTTTGTCTTGGAGTTGGTCTTGTGGGTTAGTCGGTTCCGCTGCTGTTGCCATCGACTGTCGTGACGTAGTCTACATACCCGATCATCATTTCTTCCCAGGTTTGTTCGCCGAATCGTACGTCTGCCGTAGGATCAGGATTGACGAGATTGCCGTCCGAGTTGTCGAACCGGGCGATGCACTCGATCCGCGTTCCTTTCGGCACCATGATCGGCTCCTTGAGGATGTACGATTCCTGCCAGTTGTAATCGTAGTTTGGTATGTCCAGCAGGGTCTTCGTGGTGCCGTCGGGATAATGGGCCAGGTATTTCCACGCCTTGCCGCGAAAGTGCATATGGGGGTAGAGGCTTAGAATCTGCGTGTCTTTCTCGAAGGTATGCTCCGAGCGAACTTCATAGTTGGGATCTCCCGCTGGTATCGTGAAGCTCAGGTTGTAGATGCCGCGCGTATGCACCTCTTCAGTGACGGGGGTGTCACTGAAGACGAAAGCGATCTTACACTTGTCTTTGCGCTTTTTACCGTTGGTCGTGTAGTGCACCTGGAGTACGAGCGTGCTACCCGCTTTGAGTTTCTTGCCTCGTCCGGGTGGGAAAATCGACGGGGTGTCGCCGGGGACCGTGGCACAGAGGTATCCGTCTTCCAGGCCGAGTTGGTTGTTTTGCCCTCGTGGGCCGTTAGGATCCACGGTGAAAGCGAGGATGTGGTGGACGACGTCCGCCGCACCAGCCCGCGCCTCGATAGCCTGAATCCAGCGGTCCTTTTTGAATTTCGTAGGGATGTTGAAATACTGGTACTCGACCACGCCGTCAGCAGGAACTTGGAATGCTTTTTTCATCGTGTAAACCTTGTCCGGTTTGCCGATGCGCCAGAGCTGGGAAAACTTTTTATCCGGCGGGTCTTCGTTGGGATTTCCCCGGGGCATCTTGTTGTCAATCCAGCTTAGAAGTGCCTTCTTGTCCGCCTCTGGAATGCGTCGTTCGTTGGAAAAAGTGCCGTCAAACTCCGACGCGGCATTCCACGGCGGCATACGACCGTCGGTGATGACCGAGCGGATCATGGCCGACCACCCTTGGGCGTTCTCATAGGACTGTAGTGAGAACGGTCCGATCTGCCTGGGCCGGTGGCAGATCTCGCAATTGTCTTGGAGGATACGCTTGATGTGGGACGAATATGTGACCTCTTCCGACGTGGAGGGTTCTTGGATTCTAGTGATGACGCAGCCCGGCGCTGCCGTTCGAGTCACTTCGGGGAACTTTGATTTCATGGCCGCCCGGATGGCGCGCTCCAGGAACTTGTTTCGGGGCTTGTGGCGCTGAGCGCCCAGCACGTATTGGTCGTCGATCATACCGCGATAGCGAATGACGCCGCCCTTGTCGATAACGAAAACGACAGTTGTAGTCTTGGCGTCGAGTTGGTGCGTGAGTTCTTGATTGTGATCCAGCAAGACGGGAAACGTAATGCCGAGCTCTTTGATGTCCTGGCGCACGGTGGCCGCAGTGTCTTGCGGGTTTGCGTTGATCCCGACAATTTTCAGTCCCTTTGGTCCGTGCTTGCTCAAGAGCGCCTCAAGCCTCGGCGCGTATCGTCCAGCAATCGGGCAACCAACACCTGTGTACGCAATGACGAGCGCCTTGCCGGTGTGAAAGTCGAGCAGGTTGACCAACTTACCGTCGAGCGTCGTTAGTTCGACGTTGGCGATTTTCTCACCGATCCGATCAGTCGTCGAGGATTGGACCGGAGATGCGTAGGCAAGAAGCACGACAATCGAAGCGCAGAGACCGAATCGTATCATAGCTTTACTCTGGTATCGTAACATGGATTGCTCTCGGAAAAGAATGCACTGTTATTTTCTCACTAGGATTGCAAGCTGGCCCGGCTAGCATCCTGGTCGAATCAGGCTTCGATTGACCTCGTGCCGCACAGGGTAACGTCGAACGCATTTTCGGCCAACCGCTAACAGACTCGGAAAAACTTTAGTCGTCTTTGGAGATCGTTGTCGAGCTGTCGAGCGGGTGTTGGGACGCATATTGTCTGCCCCTACGCCCGTTTCGTACGTTCTCGACCCGCTGCAACGGTCTTATTTTTGGATCTTCCAGCGACTATTATCGGCGGTTTGATGTTGGGGGGGGGTTGAATAGTGGCCATAGGGCGCGGTACAATGCCCGCTCTGTCGCCGTGCTTGAGCGGCGGCTCTGCGTTTCAACCGGGGGACAATAAGAATGACGACGAACAGGCGGACGGACCAGGGTAGCTTGCGGGTTGGGTTCAGCAGGATTGGGCTGATGGTCTTGACGGTGTCGGCAGTGGTGGCTGCGGTGACGCTGATGAGCCCAGACCTGAGCATTTCAGACTTGGGCGTTTCAGGCTCGAGCGCTTCGGAGTCGAGGGTCGTCGGGGATGAGCTGCACTTGCCTCGTGACTTTGGGGATCGTTTTTCGCGGACGGGCAGCCGTAACTTGCGTGCCGGTACATTTGGCGACCAGAAGAGCCCAACGGTCAAGCCCCCGCGCGCCGATGCCACGGCTCCGTTGAAGCGGCAAGAGTTTTTCCTCAAGCAGCGGCTCGATGAGACGGGCCACGTGGCTCCCGGGTCCATGACTCGGGCACTTCAGCACCGTAAGGCGATGCTTGCGTCGAGGGCCGTGGCGGATGCCGGGATTGATTCCACGCTGTGGACGTGGATGGGGCCGGGTAATATCGGCGGTCGCGTTCTTTCCATCGTAATCCATCCGGTTCGCACGAATGAGATGCTCGTGGGGTCGGCCGGCGGTGGTATCTGGAAGACGTTCGATGGTGGTGCCAGTTGGTTGCCGATCAACGATTTTCTCGGCAGTCTTTCCGTACCCACTATCGTGATTGATCCGCTAAACCCGGAGATCGTTTACGCTGGCACGGGAGAGTTTGTCGGTGCGATCGGTGCCATACAGGGTGCCGGTGTCTACAAGTCCACCGATTTTGGAGACAGTTGGGCGGCACTACCTCAGACCGTGGACGCCGCACCTGGCGGTCCGTGGAACTTTACGAATCGGTTGGCCATCCATCCGACGAACCCCAACATCATCTTGGCGGGTACGACGTTTGGTGGGATCTTTCGGAGCATTGATGGCGGCACCTTGTGGACCAATGAGCTGAGCTCCAACTGGATCGGCGATGTTGAGTTCCACCCGACGGACGGCACCCAAGCCGTCGCGGGTGACTCCCTTAACGCCACCGCCGGAGTGAATCAGGTCAACGTATTCTACTATGACGTGGCCGCTGCGGGTGGGCCTGCATGGGTGCGTGCGTCCTACGTCGGTACGCTGGGCAGCACAACCCTCACCTCCGTGGGGGATTGTGTGGCTGGGTCTGGAAACAACGATCAGATTGTTGTTGCGTCTACGGCGGCGTTTCGAGAGAACGATGTCATTTCCGTGGGGCCATTGGTTCGGGTTTCCGTTGCGACGGTCGTCAATGGTACGACACTCTGCCTGAACACGGGCATTCCTCCGGCCACGCCGGCGGCGTCAACAGTAAGTATTATCCCGGTTGGCCGCGTCGAGCTGGCCTACGCGCGGTCGAACCCGACCATTGTGTATATGTCGTTGCCGGCCGCCGGCGGATCGCTCTGGAGATCCACGGATGGCGGGCGAACGTACGCACCGGTGGCGTCGCGGCTCGGACACATGTGGGGACAGGGCAACTACAACAACGCCATCTGGGTGGACCCAACGGACGCCAACCATGTGATGCTTGGTGGTGGTGAGATTATCATCACCGAAGACGGCGGGGCGAACTTCCGTGCGGCCGGGCAAGGCGGGCATGCGGATCGGCACTGGATTGTCGAGCACCCGAATTACGACGATGCCACGAACCGTGTGATCTACGTCGGTAGCGATGGGGGTGTGTACACGGCTACTGACGTACGCCAGATGGGTCAAGACTCTGGCGTTACGCTACAAAGCCTCAACAACAATCTCGGTGTGACGCAGTTTATTCATGTTGATGTGGATACGGCCACAGGTCGAATGCTCGGCGGTACGCAGGATAACGGTACGCTGTTCTTCGAGCCGTCGGCTGGTACCAACGGGTGGGTGACTCGCGTTGGCGGTGACGGGGGCTTCTCGTGGATCGATCCGGCGGACCCTAGTTTTGAGTATTCGGAATACATCGTGGCACGTGTGACCCGTAACCGGCAGTATTTCTACGCCGCCATCACCGATCGAAACGGACAATGCTGCACGGCGGAGGGTTCTGATGGCGGTTCCAACTGCATCACTGTGGCCAACCCGCCCCCGGCCGGTTCCCTGGCGGACGCCTGTACCGGAGCGGCGAACTTCTATGCGCCGACGATCATGGATCCCAGCGACTCACGGCGTTTGCTCGTGGGTGCGGCTCGGCTCTGGCGCACCAGCGATGCGCAGGCCGACCCGATTGTTTGGGATATCATCAAAGGTCGGTCAGGTTTTTGTAACGCCGCGAGCGTCAACGCCGGGGATACCTGTACTGCCGACGCAGGTTGTGACACCGGCGCTTGTAGGTTGGGCGTAATCTCAGCCCTCGACGTGTCTCCGACCAATCCTGATATCATTTGGGTGGGGTACGGGAATGGCATGGTGTTTCGCACGGCCAACGGTACGTCCGCAACACCGACGTGGTTCCGCGTTGATGACAACGCGCCCACGCCGCCGACCACGACTTCCGGCCCGCTGCCGCGCGTGTGGTGTACGCGTGTTCGTATCGATCCTTCAAACTCGAATCGCGTGTATGTCTCTTTCGGTGGTTATCAGGGGGCGAACCTCTACAAGACCGATGACGCTGGTGCATCTTGGGCGCTGATTAGCGGCGGTCTCGATTGCACGCCGTCCCTCCGTCCTGCGACGGCGCTGCCGTGCATCCAGGTCAACACGGTGCAGATCCATCCGTCGCAACCCGGTTGGCTCTATGCCGGCACCGACCTCGGCATCTATACGTCGGAGAACGACGGGCTTACATGGTCGGGCAGCAACGACGGTCCTGCGAATGTGATCGTTCAAGACCTGACGTGGAACGACAACGAGCAGTTGTACGCCGTCACGCATGGTCGAGGTGTTTTCCGGACGGCACCGGTCACGCCGGATTGTGATGGTAACGGTGTTGACGATCGTACCGAACTCGCGCTGCGCGATTGTAACGTCAACTTCCGCATCGATAGCTGTGACGCCGCCAGCGGTGAGAGCCTCGACTGCAACAGCAACGGCGTGCCGGATGAATGCGAGATTTCCGTGTCGAGCATTGCACCAGGTGGCCCGTATTATTGTGTGCTCGATTGCAACCCTGACTGCGACGACAACGGCGTGCCGGATGTCTGCGATCCAGATTGCGACGGGAACGGTCAGCCGGATGCATGTGATCTTGGCAGCGCACTGACGTTTGTGCGGACCTCTCAGCACATCGCAGGACTCGCGCCCAGTACCATCGCCTCGGCCGACTTTGATGATGACGGTTTTGATGACCTAGCCGTTGGTAACTGGGAGTCCTTCAGGGTTAGCGTGCTGATGAATCGCGGTAATGACCTCGCGGGTGATTGGCTGGGGTATGAGGATGCGGCCAACTACGCCACGCGTGAGGTCAACGCGATTCCGTGGGCGGTGACGACGGGCGATTTCGATCTCGATGGTGACGCGGACATCGCGTACGTCGCCGAAAGTGGAGACATCTTCCGGCTCGAATGCGACCTTGGCGTCATGCTCAACAACGGTGACGGCACGTTTAGTTGGCCGGGCTTCACACCCATTCAGATTGAAGGCGTCGGTCCGTTTCGATGTGAGGCTATCGTCGCCGGCGATCTTGACGGCGATGGGTATCCCGAATTGGTGGTGGCGAACACCGCGTCTGCGGGCGGTATCAGCAGCAACAAGGTGACGATTATTCCAAACGGTGGGCTCCTTCCGAATGGTGCTTGGCGTGGGTACTTGCGGCCGCTCGGTTTGGATCGGTTCCCGGTCGTGGGGTTGAAGCCGGTGGGCGTGGCGCTTGGTAGGTTCAACACCGACGGTTTTCTCGACATTGCCGTGGTCAATGAAATCTCCGGTGACGCTTCCGTTCTTATCAACGACGGGACCGGCGTTTTCGGTCCGGCGTTGTCGATCGCGATCGGGACGGCACCCGTGGCGCTGGGCGTGCGTGATCTCAACGGTGATGGCTACGATGATCTGGTTCTGGGGCGACGTACGTCGGGACTGCTTCATTACTTGCGAAGTGCAGGAGACGGCACTTTCACGACCCAGCCTGCGCTGCAAACGGATCTTGCCGGCGTTGCCGCGCTCACGCTTGCAGACATTGATCTGGAAAACTCCGTGGACGTTGCGGCGGGGCAAGGTACGACCACGTTGCCCTCCATCCTTCTCAATGACAGCCTCGGCGGTTTCGGTCTGCCGTTTCGCGTAGGTACGGGGTCGCCGGTTGTGTCGATGACCACGCTCGATGTGGACGGCGATGGCGATCTCGATCTGGCCAGCGTGGGTGGCAACACGGTGTCGCGCGTCGTGGTGACACGCAATGACACGGACATCGACTGCAACCGTAACGGTGTGCCGGATAATTGCGAAATCGCCAGCGGGGGACGCGATACCGATGGCGACGGGTTGCTGGACGTGTGCGAAGTTGGCGCGTGTGACGCGGACGGTGACGGCGACTGCGATCTGGCAGACTACCGCCGTATGTATGCGTGTTGGCGTGGCCCGGACATTCCGTGCGGTACCACGGCCGGCGTGGGGATTGCGTCGCGCGACCTCGATAATGATTTTGACTTCGACATGCGGGATTTCGCGATCTTGCAGAACGCCTTCACGAAGACGCGCGAGTGCTGTGACACGCACGGCCCCGGATGCAGCGACTACAACATCGAGACGTGCGTGTGCGACGTGATTCCTTCGTGCTGCACGGTCGAATGGGATGCGTCGTGCGTAGCGGCCGTTGATGCGATGGGGTGCGGTGCGTGTGAACCGGCGACACTGTGCGGCGATGGCATCTGCGAGGGCGATGAGGACTGCGTGACCTGCGGTTTCGACTGCGGGCTTTGTCCCGGCGAATGTTGCACGGCCCACGACTCCCCCGGTTGCGAAGACACGGCCGCTCAGACGTGTGTCTGTTTGACTATGCCCGAGTGTTGTACTGATGTTTGGAGTGAGGCTTGTGCCGCTGCTGCCGGCGATGTTTGTAACGCCTGTTGCGGTGATGGGATCTGCGGGCTTGGTGAGGGCTGTCAGGCTTGTCCGACCGACTGCACCGATTGCCCGCCCGGTTGCGGAAACGCGATTTGCGAAATCGGTGAGGATTGCACCACTTGCCCGACGGACTGTGGGACTTGTCCCATCGTGTGCGGTGACGGTGCGTGCAACGGCGACGAAACCTGCGCTAGCTGTTTCACTGATTGTGGTCTGTGTGACGGTTCCTGCTGCCTCGCAAATGGCTCGATCGGATGCATGGAGCCGGATGTCATGGCGTGCGTGTGTTCGTTTAATTCGGATTGCTGCACGGTCGAGTGGACCGCGCAGTGTGCCCAGGATGCCGCCCAGTGTGGTAGTTGCGTTAATGATTGCTGCGTGGGGGGCAACTCGCCGGGCTGTTTCGACTTGTCTGTGACGGCGTGCGTTTGCAATGTCGATATCACGTGTTGTACCGGAGCGTGGACGGCCGCTTGTGCGGCGATAGCCAGTGACACGTGTAGTGCGTGCTGCGGCGATCAGATCTGTGGGGCCGGGGAAGACTGCGCGTCCTGCCCTGATGATTGCGGGGTTTGTCCGTCGGTCTGTGGTGATGCCGTGTGTGCGATTGATGAGAACTGCCTTTCGTGCCCCGGTGATTGCGGACCGTGTGCCGGTTCCTGTTGCCTCGCCCACCCAACACCGGGCTGCGACGATCCGAAGATCCAGGCCTGCGTCTGTAGCTTTGACTCGTACTGCTGCGAGAAAGAGTGGGACGCCATTTGCGCGGGTGAAGCCAGCAAGTGTGGTTCCTGTTTGGGGGATTGCTGTGAGGCCACCGGGACCCCGGGCTGCTTCGATGGCAAGGGCGCTCTCTCACAATGCGTGTGTGCACAAATGCCAGACTGCTGCACCATTGATTGGAACGCTGATTGTGTGGTTGCTGTGGACCAGCTTGGCTGCGGCACCTGCTTCGACAGCCCGCCGACGGCAAGTATCACGACCCCAGCGGTAGATACTGGCACGAGCGACTTCAATTTTGCGTATGACGGGTTCGATGTTCAGCTTGGGCTCTGGTACAAGGACGTTGCGCTGGTCGGTCAGGCGTCGGATCCGGAAGATGGCCCGCTAACGGGTGCGTCGCTCGTCTGGACGACCGATCGTACCGACATCCAACCCGGTGGGGGCGGCGCGCTTATGACGGGAACATCCGGGACCGTTCGCCTCTACTCTGATGTATGCACTGGCGTTTGGCACGAGATCCGGCTTACTGCGACCGACAGCAACGGTAATGCCGTCAGTGTTATCCGGCGCATCTTCATCTGGACGTTGTGCTAGGCCGTAGCGTCCCGTTGTGGCACGGCCGATCTATCGTCAGGCGTTGACGATAGGTCGGCCGTGTGTACTTGCGGTGAGACCAAGCTCACCGGGATCGTCCGATCCGAAAGAGCCTACGGCGTGCAGCGTCCGCAGGCATCTGTGCAGAACCCGTCAATACAGAACCCGTCCCCGCATGCATTGTCTCCGGTGCAGCTTGTCGTTTCGCAGGTGATCGCGGAAGGGCAATCGCACGGGCCGGTGACGAACGGCATAGCCTCATACGGCGTGCCAAGGAAAGCCTGCACGCCCGCGGAGATGTCCCGGAAGTCAATTTGATTTTCCGGTCGCGCGACATTGGGCTGTAGTTGGGCTCGCGCTTTCGGCGGTGCAACCGGATCACCGAGGAACTTCTGGACTAACGCGGTAATGTCCCGGAAGTCCGGCTGCAAGGCGTTATCGCCTGCGAAGAACGGCTGGACGATGTCTCCCCATTTGGCGGTTCTGAGTGTGATTGCCGGAGAGAAGATATCCGGACTCGTGATTTGGGACACGCATCCCTGGCTAATCACATCTATGGTGTAGTCGGATTCCGGGATAATCTCGGCACCGAACACCTGGATCGGTGTCGAGGGCGCACGCAAAGCGAAGTACGGCTCACATTGGAACCCGGCTGCCAGGAACGTGCCAGGGGTGGTGCCTTCTTCCG
>JAJRSR010000249.1 GCA_024278695.1 Planctomycetota bacterium
CCCGCGTTCAACTCAATATTATGAATGTCCATCCCCGGCGGAATGTCTTTCAGCGGCATGGCACTGCCGCTGCGCGGCTCCACACCTGCGCCGCTTTCCACAATGTCACCAGCCGTCAATCCAACGGGTGCCAAGATGTAACGCTTGTCACCATCCTCGTACTTCACCAACGCAATGTGGCAGGTACGGTTGGGATCGTACTCGATGGCCGCGACGATTCCCTTCACGCCATCTTTGGAACGCTTGAAATCGATCCGGCGGTAAATGCGCCTCGCACCACCACCACGATGCCGAGCCGTGATCTTGCCGTGATGATTGCGACCGCTCGACTTCTTCAAACGTTCGCACAAAGACTTCTCCGGACGCTTCTTCTTGTCCGTCAACTCAGCAAAGTCGTTGACACTCGAAGCACGCCGTCCTGGCGAAGTCGGTTTATATTTGATGACACCCATGCGTCACATCCTAAGGATGCCAGCCCCGAAAAACAGGGACCAGCTAGCCATCTCTCAGTTACTAGAACAGGTCGATGTGGTGCTCAGCACGCAGGACCACGACCGCCTTTTTCCAAGCGGGCGTCGTACCCATCTTGAACTTCACACGGCGACGCTTCCCCTTGCGGTTCGACGTTCGCACCGACTCAACCTTCACATTGTAAATCTTTTCAATCGCCTGCTTGATCATCGGCTTCGACGCCTGGCGATGCACCTCGAACGCATACGATCCGCCGCGAGCACGACTGTGATTGGTCGCGTCATACGACTGCGAAGCCTGGTGCGTCCCCTTTTCGGTGACGAGCGGCCTCTTGACGATGTGGTATATATCCATCGAGAAATCCCCGCCCTAAGAACCAGAACCCGAGTCACCGAGCAACTGCTCGAACGCCTGCTTCGTGAACACCAACTTGTCGCGGCGAAGCAACTCGTAAGCGTTCAAATCGCCAACCAGACGGATTTCCGTCTTCGCGAGATTACGCCCAGACAAGTGGGCATTATTGTTTGGCTCGTGCATCGCAAACACACAGCCGCGACCAGCGCCAACAGCAGACAGCATCGACGAAAAGACCTTAGTCTTAGGCTCGGAGCATTGAAAGTCAGAGATGACCACAACCCCATCCGCCTTAATCTTCGCCAAGATCGCACTATCACGAGCAAGCCGACGCATCTTCTTCGGAAAAGCCTTGAACGCCTGCGGACGCCGCTTGGCAAACGTATGGCCACCGCCACGACGAACCGGAGTACGGCTCGAACCAGCCCGGGCGTTACCCGTGCCCTTCTGACGGAACAGCTTCCTCGTCGAACCGGCCACATCACTACGACGCTTGGTCCGAGCACTAAACTGACGCTGGTGATCCAAGAACGACACGATCGCCTGCTTCACCAGGGCATGTCGAACCCAACCACCTAAAGCAGCCGGATCAACTTCGATCTCGCCGCCCTGTTTTCCGTTCATGTCAAAAATGGGAACCGCTAACATCGCGTTCAACCTTTATCTTCTATCTTCGTCCAACGTCCAGCCCGCGCCTTCGACGTACCGAGCTTTCTTCCGAGACCAGCAAGCCTTGCAACCAGCAAGCTCATACAACCCGCGGGCTTTTGCAACCAGGCACACTACACCGTGTTACGGCCAACCTTTTTCGTGCTGCGGATCGTCACCAACGAGCCGTTGGCCCCAGGGACACTCCCACGAATCAACATCAAATCATTATCAACATCAACCGAGACAACCTTCAGCGCCATGATGGTGCGGTTAACGCAACCCATATGACCGGCCATCCGCTTACCTTTTTTCACGCCACGACCTAAGCCCAGGTTGGCGTGCCCGCCAATACTACCCGGCGAGCGATGCTTCCGCTCGACACCGTGAGACGCTTCCTTGCCGCCGAAGTTGTGACGCTTCATCACGCCCGCAAAACCACGACCCTTGGTCTCGCCCGTGACATCCACGTAAATCGCCTCATCACTGGCGAAGGCTTCCACAGTTACGACATCGCCCGGACCCGCCGTAGCCGGCTCGGCCAGACGAATCTCACCGGAGGCCCGCTTGGGACCCGTACCCGCCTTGGCCGCATGACCAATCAACGGCTTCGTCGAACGATGCGGCTTCACATCTTCAAACCCAAGCTGGATCGCATCATACCCGTCCGTCTTCGCATCCTTCACCTGAAGGACCACGCACGGACCAGCCTTCACGACCGTGACCGGCTCAACAACGCCCTTGTCGCCGATGACCGTGGTCATCCCGATTTTTCTACCCAGTAGGCCGGCAGTCATACGCTTCCACCTTGCTCGTTGATTCAGGCCACTCTGGAATCCAGCCAACGAGGCCCGCTTCACTTCCTCACCAGCGCCGAAACAATCAAACGCCGGATAGATCTTTTCAATACCGCGGCGACTTCGTAACCGAAGAAACCTCCACCGCAACGTGACAGCAAACTACGCGTATTAACCTCGCCGCAGCTAGCTGATTACCAGCTCCACTTCGCTATTGCTTACGTCTTGATTTTGACGAACACCCCAGCCGGTACCTGGATGCGATTGATCGCTTCAACAGTGTGGGCGGTGGGCTCGGTAATATCAATAATCCGCTTATGAGTACGAATCTCGAACTGCTCACGAGATTTCTTGTCAATGTGCGGACCTCGCAGGACGGTGTAACGCTCGATGCGCGTCGGAAGCGGAATCGGACCGTGAACCTTGGCGCTGGTGCGCTTGGCATGTTCCACGATCTCACGCGCCGAGGCGTCCAAAGCACGCGTATCATACGCTTCCATGCGGATGCGGATTCGAATCTTACTGCTCACGCTTCGTAAATCCCTGCCTGAGAACCACTTGACTCACCGTTTTCTTCGGAAAACGGCAGACCCGCTAGAATACGGTGACGTCCGATCCTGTCAACCACCATTTTGGCCGGTTTCAGATATTTAACAGGGGTTTTTTTGGCAGACGCACCTAAGCACCGAGACGCCACCCCACTACCCAACCAGTTTCTTCATCGCTTCAGCGGAAACACGAGCATAGTGCGACGGCTTCATCGTGGCAGTCGAGCGCCCCTGGGAAAGGCTCCGAAGCCGCGTCACATACCCAAACGTCTGAGCCAGCGGCACTTCCGCAGACACCACATGGTCGGTGCCACGCATCACCGTATCCCGAACGACCGCATTCCTAGCACTCAAATCACCCATGATCGAGCCGAAATACTCGTCCGCAGTCACGACCTCGACGTCCATGATCGGCTCAAGCAAAGCCGGTGCGGACGCCTTCATCGCTTCATAGAACGCTAGCCGGCCAGCGTTTTCAAACGCCACCTCAGTGCTGTCAAGCTCGTGCTGCTCACCACCCAGCAAGGTAGCCCGCCAGTTGATCACAGGATAGCCCCCCAGAATTCCACTCAGCGCAGCGTCCCGAAGCCCTGTTTCCGCTGCGGCAGCATAGATTTCCTCGATCGAGCCATCCGGGATATCCCGTGCCACCTCGAAATGAGCCCGACCGGCCACGTACGGATAGGGCTCCAACCGCACGCGAATTGCGGCGAAGTGGTTTCGCCCCCCAAATTGCCGATCAAAACGGCCACTACCCTCTCCAACCGCGGTCACTGTTTCGCGGTAGGACACACGTGGCTTTCCGACGATAGCATCCACGTTCATATCCGTCCGGAGCCGCCGCACGGTAACCTCAAGATGCAACTCGCCCATCCCCGAGACCAGGGTTTGTCCGGTCTCCTCGTTGATTTTGATTTGTACCGTGGGATCCTGCCGCATGAGCGCCGTCAGGCATTCCAGGAGCTTGTCCCGGTCCTTGGATGCCTTTGGTTCTACGGAAACACTAATCACCGTCTCAGGAAACTCGATCGACTCCAGTACCACAGGACGACGCTGATCGCACAGGGTGTGACCCGTCAACGCCTTTTTCGGCCCAATCACGGCCACGATATCCCCGGCTTTGGCTTCGTCAATCTGGTCGCGGCGTTTGGCAAACATGCGAAACATCCGGCTGATGTTCTCTTTCTCACCGGTGACTGAGTTGCTCAACCGTGAGCTAGCCTTGATCGTGCCCGAGTAAACACGCAGGTAATACAAGTCCACCGGTTTTTCCGCGACAATCTTGAACACCAGCGCCACACCAGGACCGGTCGAGTCGCAAGGCAACTCGATCATCTGGTTACCGTGCTTCGGGTCTTTCCCCTGAATAGCAGGAACATCCAACGGACTCGGAAGATAATCGCACACGGCATCGAGCAAACGCTGGACGCCGATATAACGAAACGCACTGCCGCACAACACCGGGAAAATCTGGCGGGAAATTGTTGCGGAGCGAACGGCCGCGCGCAGCTCTTCGCTCGATAGTTCCTCATCATGCAGATACTTTTCGAGCAGCACATCCGAAGTTTCTGACACCGCTTCGAGCAACTCATGTCGCGCGACGCGTACGGCCTCGATCAGGTCATCCGGAACATCCGACACATCAAACGACGACCCAAGCCCTTCGGGCTTGTAGTAATAGGCTTTCATCTCGATCAGATCGACTAGGCCTTTGAAGGTGTCGGCCGCCCCGATCGGTATTTGCAAAACGACCGGATTGGCATTGAGGTTGCGTTTAATAGATGCCACGCTCGCCTCGAAATCAGCACCAACGCGATCCATCTTGTTCACGAAACAGATACGCGGCACATCGTACTTGTCGGCCTGACGCCACACCGTTTCGGACTGCGCCTCGACGCCCTCTTTTGCGTCAAACACAGCCACCATGCCGTCAAGCACACGAAGCGATCGCTCGACCTCGGCCGTGAAGTCCACATGGCCCGGAGTGTCGATCAGGTTGATCGTGCGTCCCTTACATGGAAGCGAGACCGCGGCCGAGTAGATCGTGATCCCCCGCTGCTGTTCTTGCTCGTCGAAATCGGTGGTGGTGGTGCCGGAATCAACGTCGCCCATACGGTGCGTCTGTCCGGCATAAAAAAGGATGCGTTCGGTAGTGGTGGTCTTTCCCGCGTCGATATGAGCGGCGATGCCGATGTTTCTAACGCTGGCCAACTCGACGGACATAGCAAACTTCCCGAACCACGAACTGATCTCGTTGCCTCAACAGGGCAAACATCATCGCACGACGCAACAACAAAGCCGAAAGAAAACAAGCCCGCTCGTGGCTGTGAGCGGGCTCGAACAATGGATCATGTCACTTCGAGGCTACCATGCGAAGTGGGCAAACGCCTTATTCGCATCAGCCATCCGGTGTACGTTCTCGCGGGTGGTGACAGCCGTCCCCTCACCCTTGTACGCGTCCAGCACTTCCTGCGCCAGAGATTGCGCCATGGGTCGCCCCTTCTTAGCGCGAATGGCATCCCGCAGCCAACGCATCGCCAACGCCTGCTGGCGCTTCCGGTTGACCGGCATGGGCACCTGGTAATTGCTGCCACCCACACGCTTCGAGCGAACCTCGACGTTGGGCTTACAATTGTCCAAGGCCTTCTCAAACACCTCGCCCGGGTCCACATCTTTGACGCGTTTGCCCACGATGTCCATCGCATCATAGAAGACGCGCGTCGCGGTGCTCTTCTTACCATCCAGCATGATCGCGTTGATAAACTTCGCCACCGTCAGGCTGTTGAACCGCACATCGGCCTTCAACTGCTCAGGGGATTTTGTCCAGCGCTTGTAACCCATCTTCAACCGTTCTCCGAAGAATATCTCATCGCTACCCGCCGCCAACTCGCCGGCGAGATGTCTCTTTACCTCTAGTCTCTATTTGCCGGCGTCAGCCCACGAACCACTCGAACAAACGCCACAGCAACCCCAAGCTGAACGACCGCCTTGAGTGCAAACGGGACAAAACCTGTCACCAGCGCAAAGCCGAGGTTCCCACCAAAGAACACAGTCCGCCACAGCAAGCCGCACGCAAAAATCGCCATCGTCCCAGCAGCCCCGGCCAGCAAAAGCCGAACCATTCCCGCGTTCCGATCGCCACGCAAAGCCGCAATAAGCCAAGCCCCTACGACAAACCCGGCGATGTATCCCCCAGTATCACCGACCAGCCCCTCGGAGCCCGGCGCGAACACCGGCATTCCGGTAGTGCCAACAGCCAAGTAAGCCAACATGCCGGTCACGACTACGCGACGTGCTGCAAAAAAACCGCACATCACCACGGCCAACGACTGCAACGTCATAGGCACACTCGTTCCTGGAAGCGGCACGCGCACCTGCGCACCTAGCGCCACAACAAGCACGCAAGCAACCATTCCCAAAAAGCCAGACCACCCGAGCATGCCCGAGCGAGAACCGCCCCAAAGCAGCGAGCGCCGAGCGTCCGCCGCCCCGAATGCCATAGTGTCTTCACCTAACCGCATCAGCAAAACCCCAACAGGAACTACTTCTTGCGCTTGACGCCGTACTTGCTACGGCTGCGATTACGGGCACGCCCGTCCTTATCGCCCTCAACGCCGCCACAGTCCAACGCGCCGCGAATGACGTGGTACCGAACACCCGGAAGATCGCGAACGCGACCACCACGCACGAGCACAATCGAGTGCTCCTGAAGGTTATGGTCGATACCCGGAATGTACGCACTCACCTCTTTGCCATTGGTCAGACGAACACGAGCCACCTTCCGCAACGCGGAGTTCGGCTTCTTGGGTGTCTGCGTCTTGACGATAAGGCATACCGCCCGCCGCTGCGGACATTCATCCAGGTCGCGAACCTTGGACTTCTTCACGACTCGCTTACGCCCGTAGCGTACCAGTTGGTTGATCGTTGGCATCGATTCTCTCTAACCTCTACAGCGTGCTGACACCCTAGTGCATCAACACGAATTAATAGCCCAGGCCAATAAAACCCAAACTCATCCGTAATTCAAGTTCACCTACGCATCTTGCGTAGCCGTCTCGCCGACATTCGCATCACCGACCACCAGCTCACTCGAACCCTCAACGACGATCGCAGCGGTACTCAAACCACTCTGGAACGCCACCGCCGGCTGGACCGCATCGCCCGACCCATCACCAAACCCATCGCCGCCCTCCAGTGAGAGTTCCGACAGGATCGGAATCGGTTCACCCAGGTGCTTGACCGAGTACTTCATGTACCGACGGTAACCAGACCCGGCCGGTATCAGGTGGCCTAGTATGACATTCTCTTTGAGACCTCGCAACTTGTCGACCTGCCCACACAAGGCCGCTTCGGTCAAAACCTTCGTCGTTTCCTGGAAAGAGGCCGAGGAAATGAACGAATCGCTGGACAAACTGGCCTTGGTGATGCCTAAAAGCATGGTTGTGGCCGTCGCGGGCTTGGGTCGCTTACCCTTGGCGGGCTCGCCGCCTTTCGCATCGGCCTCGGCGTTGATGTCGCTCAACGCTGATTTCGCGATGACATCGCCGATTTCAAGCTCCGTATCGCCCGCGTTGGAGATCGCCACGCTCTTAAAGAGACGGTCGTTCTCAACCCGGAACTTGAACTTGTCGACCACCTCGCCCGGGAGGAACTGCGAATTCCCAGGCTGGTCAATCTTCACTTTTCGAAGCATCTGCGAGGTGATGATCTCCAAATGCTTATCATTGATGCCCACGTTCTGGCTACGATAGACGGCCTGCACCTCAGCAAGGAGGTAATCCTGCAAGGCCTCTTCACCCTTAATACGCAGGATATCATGCGGAATCAACGGCCCGTCGATCAACGGCTCACCAGCTTCGATCGTATCACCAGCATGAACCAGCAGGTGCTTGTCCTGCGGCACGTGGTGCTCCTTTTCCATACCGGACTCACTGCACACCACAATGGTCATTTTGCCGCGGCGCTTGTCAGGGCGAATTTCGACCGTCCCGGAAATCTCCGCCATCACGGCCGCTTCCTTCGGACGACGAGCCTCGAAAATCTCCGTCACACGCGGCAAACCACCCGTAATATCTTGGGTACCACCCATGGCTCGCGGCTGGCGGGCGAGCTCTAGACCCGGCACCACCGTCTGCCCTTCAGACACCTCGATACGGGCCTTGGCAGGCAGATAGTGATAGTCCAACACGTTGCCTTGCTTGTCCTCAATGACGATCTGCGGATGCTTTTCGCCCTTATGCTCGACGACAACATACTTCGAATTGCCGCCCTCTTGTTCGAGGCGAACGGTTTCACCTTCAGCCACATCCTGAAAACGAACCATACCGCCAACCTCAGCGAGAATGGGCGTCAAATGCGGATCCCACTGACACAGCATCGTGCCCTTGGCGATCTTTTCGCCATCCTTGACGTGAAGGACGGAACCATACGGCACCTTGTCGTGCGTCAGTTCGCGCCCCTTATCGTCCATGACGCGAACCTCACCATTTCGCTTCAAAGCGATGAGTTCGGTAGATCCATCGGCACGCGGAACCTCAACCGGAGTGAGATCGTGAAACTGAACGGTACCCTTCTGCGTCGCCTTAATGAGGCTCTCGGAAGCGGTCTTTTGCGCGACACCACCGGTGTGGAATGTTCGCATCGTAAGCTGAGTGCCAGGCTCACCGATGGACTGCGCGGCGATGATGCCCACGGCCATCCCGGCTTCGACACCGCGTCCCGTAGACATATCCATACCGTAACACAAAGCACAAACGCCGCGCAAACACTCGCACGTCATGGGACTACGAACGCGAATCTTGTCCAGACCCAGCTCTTCGATACTGGTGGCCACGTCCTTCGTAATCAGTTGGTTTTCAGCAACAATCAGCGAATCGGTCACGGGGTTGCGGATATCGTCGCGGGCGATGCGCCCGACGATCGCGTCACGAAGCGGAATATCGACTTCGTCACCCTTGTAGATCGCAGATTTTGTCACCGCTTGAATCGTGCCGCAATCGTGGTCGTTCACGATCACATTCTGCGCTACGTCCGCAAGCTTCCGCGTGAGATGACCCGAGTCCGCAGTCTTCAATGCCGTGTCGGCCAAGCCCTTACGAGCGCCGTGCGTGGAACTGAAATACTCAAGGACGGACAAGCCCTCGCGGAAATTGGACTTGATCGGCGTTTCGATAATCTCGCCCGATGGCTTGGCCATCAGCGCACGCATACCGGCAAGCTGACGAATCTGATCGACGCTACCTCGGGCCCCGGACTGAGTCATCAGGTAGATCGGGTTCAGAAACGGCAAGGCCCCGGGTTTACCGGCCGCACTGTACTCACCGTCATCCTTGCGGTAGTCGTCGCGAAGTTCGCGCATCATCGACGCCGTCACCTGTTCACGAGCGTGAATCCAAATGTCGATCACCTGGTTGTATCGCTCGAGACGTGTCAGTGTGCCCTCATCAAAAGCCTGCTCCACCTTGTCCACACGCTTCTGAGCTGCAGCAATGAGTTTCTCTTTGTCATGCGGCACGCGCATGTCCGTAACGCCGATCGACAGCCCGGCAAGCGTGCTGTACTTGAAGCCGATGTTCTTGATCTCGTCGAGCACGTCAATCGTCGCACCGCGACCGAGCAGCTCATGGCAATCGGCCACAACCTGCATCAAGCCCTTCTGAGACAATGCGCAGTTGTAAAACGGCATTTCACCAGGCAAGATGTCGTTGAAGAACAGCCGGCCCACAGTCGTCTGAATCCTGCGGTTGTCCGGCGCATTCTCAACACCGGCCTTTAGATCAGACACGACCGTATCGCGTTTGATCCGCACCACAATCGCATCGTGAATCGAGATTCGCTTCTGGTCGAGCGCCATCATGGCCTCAAACTCATCGCGGAACCGAGGAAGCTTCTCCGGATCCGGAACCAACGTCACATGATCCGTTGTCAGGTAGAACGCCCCCATCACCACGTCCTGCGTCGGGGACATGATGGGGCTGCCGTTGGCGGGGCTGAAGATGTTGTTCGTAGACATCATCAGCACGTGCGTCTCGACCTGCGCCTCGATGGAGAGCGGCAGGTGGACGGCCATCTGATCGCCGTCGAAGTCGGCATTGAAACCGCGGCACACCAGCGGGTGCAGCTTGATCGCATTACCCTCGACCAAAACCGGCTCAAACGCCTGGATACCCATCCGGTGCAACGTCGGCGCACGGTTGAGCATAACGGGGTGCTGGTAGATGACCTCTTCGAGAATGTCCCAGATCGCCTGATCGCGGCGTTCGAGCATTTTCTTGGCCGACTTGATCGTGTCGGCCAGTCCGCGATCCTTCAGCTTTCGAATGATAAATGGCTGGTAGAGTTCCAGCGCGATTTTCTTGGGAAGACCACACTGGTGCAGCTTCAAGGTCGGACCGACAACAACTACAGACCGGGCCGAGTAGTCAACACGCTTGCCGAGAAGGTTTTCACGGAAGCGGCCCTGCTTGCCCTTAATCATATCCGTCATGGACTTCAAGGGGCGGTTGCTCGAACCCAGCACCGGACGGCGGCACCGACCGTTATCAAACAGCGCATCCACAGCCTGCTGCAGCATCCGCTTCTCGTTCTGGATGATGACCTCGGGCGCGTTGAGGTCCACGAGCTTCTTAAGACGGCTATTCCGGTTGATAATGCGCCGGTAGAGGTCATTGAGATCGCTCGTGGCGAAGTTGCCGCTGTCCAGAAGCACCAGCGGGCGTAGGTCCGGCGGAATCACGGGGATCACGTCGAGCACCATCCACATCGGATCGTTGGGGGAATGCCGCAGCGCTTCGACAATTTTCAGACGCTTCGCGAGGTCTTTTTCGCGCTGCTTGCTGCCGGTGGTTGCCAGTTCTTCTCGAAGCGAGACAGCCAGCGACTCCAAATCCTGACGCGACAGCAGCTCGCGAACGGCCTCCGCACCCATGAGCGCGACGAACGAACGACCAAACTGCTCCTGCGATGACCGGTACTCCTCCTCAGTGAGAAGCTGCCCTTCCTTGAGCGGCGTGTCACCGGGATCCACCACGATGTAATCCTGGAAGTAGACCACCTTTTCCAGGGCGGCCGTCTTCACGTCGAGAAGCGCGCCCAAGCGGGACGGCATCGCCTTGAAGAACCAGATGTGTACCACCGGGGCCGCCAAGTTGATGTGCCCCATGCGCTTGCGACGTACCCGCGAGTGCGTCACCTTCACGCCGCAGCGGTCGCAGATGATGCCCTTGTGCTTCGTACCCTTGTACTTGCCGCAGGCACATTCCCAGTCCCGCTCCGGACCAAAAATCCGCTCGCAGAACAGACCATCCTTTTCCGGCCGATAGGTCCGGTAGTTGATCGTCTCGGGTTTCTTGACCTCACCAAACGACCAGCTCCGGATATCGTTGGGCGAAGCCAACGTGATCGTCACCTGACTGTAGTCGTTCACGCGATCGTAGATGTTGTCGAGCATCTTGCGGTCTATCCCTCAATCATCGCTATCGAAAAAGCCCGCCCACCGGAGCGCGCCCGTTACTCACCACCGCTGTGGCGTCCAACCGCCGGCACCAAAGCCAAGACACAAGCCGCAGCACCAACCAAACCGACCAACGCCGCTTATCGCAACGCCGTACGCCGTTCAAACCAAACCCTAACCAACTTGACGCTTTTCCAACTGGATATTCAAACAGAGCCCGCGGATTTCGTTACACAACACGTCGAACGACACCGGCGTACCGGCCTCCAACGAGTTCTTGCCCTTCACCATGGTCTCGTAAATCTTCGTACGACCTTCAACGTCGTCACTCTTCACCGTCAGCAACTCCTGCAAGACGTAGGCAGCGCCGTACGCCTCCAAGCCCCAGACCTCCATCTCGCCAAAGCGCTGACCGCCGGTCCGCGCCTTACCGCCGAGCGGCTGCTGGGTAATCAAGCTGTACGGACCAGTCGCCCGCGCGTGAATCTTGTCATCCACAAGGTGGTGCAGCTTGAGCATGTAGATGTAGCCGATGGTCACCTTCTGGTCCAAATACTCCCCGGTGCGACCATCACGCAGGCGTACCTTGCCGCCGCGCGGTATCTCAACGAAATGCTTGTTGTCCCGGGCGGCGACCGCGATTTCCTCGGGGTTCGCAGCACGAGCCACAGCCACCCGGTTCGCCTCATCCAACGCCGCGTCGATCTCGGCCTCTTTAGCGCCGTCGAACACGGGCGTGATCGCCTGGAACCCGCAAACCTTAGCTGACCACCCAAGGTGCGTCTCAAGAATCTGGCCGATATTCATACGCGAAGGCACGCCCAACGGGTTGAGCATGATGTCGATCGGCGTGCCGTCATCCAGATGAGGCATATCCTCTTCCGGAACGATGCGCGAGATCACACCCTTGTTACCGTGTCGACCGGCCATCTTGTCGCCAACGGAAATCGGACGCTTCGTGGCGACATAAATTTTGACCATCTCCAAGACGCCGGAAGCCAGCTCGTCGCCGCGTTTCATCTGCGCCGACTTGCGATCGCGCTCTTCCTGGATCTCCTCGACGCGCGGCCAAAAACGATCGACGATCACCAGCGCTTCCTCACGCTTCGATGCCGGCCTGACCCATTTGAGATCGCGGGCACGCACGTGCTCGGTGAAAATATCGATTTGTTCGAGAATAACCTCGTCGAGGTTGCTGTAGCCGACCTTCTGTCGTGTGTTGGGATCGACCATCGGCGTGTCCATGACCGCCTCGATCTCCTCACACATCTGCTTAAAACACGCGATCACCTTGAGGTTCTCGCCGGCGACAAAAGCCTCGATCTCAACGGCCAACGCCTGACGCTGCTCGTCACTCATGTGCAGCCGGCGGCTGAACCGTTTCGCCCCGATGACGATACCCTCCTCGCCGGAAGGCATTTCAAGCGAGTCGTTCTTCACGTCCTCACCCGCCCGTCCAAAGATCGCGTGGAGCAGTTTCTCCTCTGGGCTCAGCTCACTCTTGGACTTCGGACTAACTTTGCCCACCAAGATATCGCGTTGGCGAACACGGGTACCAATCCTAACCACGCCGGACTCGTCCAGATTCGCGAGCGCTTTCTCAGAAACATTCGGAATGTCGTTCGTGAACTCCTCGCGTCCGAGCTTCGTCTCGCGGCACTCCACATCGTAAGAATCAATATGGATGCTCGTCAGTGCGTCGGTCTTGACCAACCGGCTGCTCAACACGATGGCATCTTCAAAGTTGTTGCCGTCATAGGTCATGAACGCCACGAGAAGGTTCTTGCCCAGCGCCAACTCGCCATTTCTCGTCGCGGGACCATCAGCAATAATCTCACCCTGCCGCACCCGCTGCCCCGGACGAACCAGCGGCTTCTGATTCATACAGGTGCGTTCGTTCAGCCCGCGGTACTTGCGCAGGATGTATTCGTCCGTATCATCAATGATAATCCGCGAGGCGTCGACGAACGTGACCTTACCCGTGCGGCGGCTACGAACCAACATGCCGCTACTCTGCGCGACACAACGCTCCATACCCGTCCCCACCAACGGCGGATCCGTAATCAACAACGGCACGGCCTGACGCTGCATGTTGGAGCCCATCAGCGCGCGGTTGGCGTCGTCATGCTCCAAGAACGGAATCAACGAGGCCGACACGCCAACGGTCTGCTTGGGAGATATATCGACGTAGGTGACATCGGTGGAATCGACGCGGCGCAGGTCACCATGCGCTCGAACAATCACCGGTCCGTCATACACCTTGGCTTCGCCGGGCACCACGACCTCGGGCGGACCGAGTACCTCACGCATTTCCTCATCCGCACGCAAGAACCGATGACCAACGATCTTGCCACCCGCCTCAACCTTGCGGTATGGCGTGATCAGGAAGCCGTAGTCGTCAACTTGGCTATAGATGCCCAACGACGCGATCAGACCGATGTTCGTACCTTCCGGCGTCTCAATCGGACAAATGCGGCCGTAATGGCTAATGTGGACGTCACGAACCTCGAAGCCCGCCCGCTTCCGGTTGAGACCACCAGGTCCCAGCGCCGATAGCCGCCGCTCATGCGTCAACTGCGATAGCGGGTTCGTCTGATCGACAACCTGCGAGAGCTCGCCACGACCGAAAAACAACTCAATCGCCGAACTGATCGACTTGCTGTTGATCAACTCAGCGACGCGGCTGATCGTCTCAGGATCTTTCAGACTCATGCGTTCCTGCACCGTCCGGCGCAGCTTCAAGAACCCCTTACGAAGCTCATCTGCGCAGAGCTCGTCCAGCGTTCGCAAACGCCGGTTGCCAAGATGATCGATATCATCCACTGCGACAGCCGCCTCGGCACTACGCAGCTTGAGCAAATATTTCAAACAGTGAAGCACGTCTTCGACGGCCAATACCATCGAGCCGCTGTCGCCGGGGATCTCAAACTTACGGTTAAGACGGAAACGGCCAACCTTGCCCAGGCGGTAGCGGTTCTCATCGTAGAACTTCTCGGTGAAGAGTTTCTTGGCCTTATCAATAGCTGGCGGGTTGCCGGGACGCAGCCGTGTGTAAATCTTGAGCAGCGCCTCTTCGTGCGTTCGCGCCGTGTCCTCGGCAAGCGTGTTCAAAATGAGCGGATCGGATACGCCCTTGATGACTTCGAGCGTCTTAAGCGACGATTCCTGCAACCGCTCCACGGCGTCACCAATCTGACACCCCGCACGAACCAGAATCTCTTCCGATTCTTCGTCCACGATCGTCGAAACAACATACATCTCAGCCTTAAGCTGAGACACCTTGACGTTTTTCGTCTTGAAAAACTCAGAGACGATAGACTCGTCGGCCGAGTAGTGCTCGTCCATCGCACGGAGGAACGTCGTCGCCGCGAGCTTGCTCGACTGGTCAATACGTACGACCAGCACGTCCTTCTTCGTGACTTCAATCTCGATCCAACTACCACGTTCCGGGATGATCCGGCATGAGTAAAGCGCCCGGTCACCCTCGACCTGAGCCTTGATGAAGTCCACGCCCGGTGAGCGGTGAAGCTGCGATACGATCACGCGCTCGGCCCCGTTCACGATGAACTCGCCGCCGCCAATCATAACCGGCATGTCGCCCAGGTAGATCAGATCCTCTTGGATCTCATCACTATCCTTGCGCGTCAAACGTAACCGCACCCGAAGCGGCATGCCATACGTCAACCGAAGCTCTCGGCATTCGTCGGGGGTATAGCGCGGCTTGCCGAGCTCATAGTTGATGTACTGAAGCGCAAGGTTCCCGTCGTAACTCTCGATCGGAAACATCTCATTGAGCAAGGCTTCCAGACCGTGCGGTTCACGCTCGTCAGAAGCAACATGCTCTTGGAGAAACCTCGCATAAGCCGTGGACTGAACGCCGGTCAGGTTCGGCACCTCAAGTGCATCGCCAACGCGAGAATAATTGCGTACGGGAAGAACAGCTGTCATCTACCCAGCCCTCACAGGAAAGCAGTTCGCGCATCGACACCGTGCGGCCTCAGCGGCCCACAGGTCAAAAACGCCAGTTTGTCGGAGGGACACGCCATCGGTCGGAGAGGCTTCCGTTGCACCGGGGGTCCCACCAGCCCGGTCGTTCCCGCCTCTCGACAGACGTGGAAACTTTGATGATTCGTTTGTGAAGCTGACGGTCTACCTCAATCCTTACGACCGATTTAGGCTTGGGCATAAAAGCCACAAACCCGCCCGCTCACACCGTGACAACCCAGCCCGCAGCAACGCCGACGAGCCGGACGGTCGAGGCACGGAACGCCCCGACCACTTTCATACCAAACCGATCAAGCCAGTCCGATCAGACCGGTCCGATCAGACCGGTCCGATCAGACCAAGCACGCCGCCTACCGACCTCGACAACCCGAGGCCCGGAAAGACACCTACTCGATCGTGATAGAGCCGCCGGCTTCTTCGATCTCGCCCTTGATCTTGTCGGCTTCGTCCTTTGGCACACCTTCCTTGATCGCCTTGGGGCAACTCTCGACGAGTTCCTTGGCCTCTTTCAGGCCAAGACCCGTGATACTGCGAACGACCTTGATGACCTGGATCTTCTTGTCCCCGAAGTTGGCGAGAATCACGTTGAACGACGTCTTCTCTTCTGCCTCGGCTTCGCCGCCGCCACCGCCAGCGGCCATGACCACGCCACCGCCGGCCGGCTCGATCCCATGAACGTCCTTCAGACAGTCAACGAGCGACTGGGCATCCTTCACGCTCAAAGCGACGAGCTTATCCGCAAGTTCTGTAATTTCCCCGGTGAATTCCTTAGCTGGTGCTTCGGCCATCGTAATCCAATCTCCTTCCAAACCCACGCCACACCGATAGGCAACCCGACACGATCGGGTCATTTCATCCGCTTACGCGAACCACTCAGCATGCAGCGTCAAATAATTCGATAATCTCTCGTTCACAAAGTACCGCCAACAACCGAGGCCGCCGCGGATTGGTTTCAAATCAACACTAAGCAGCCTTTTCGATGATCGCCTTGAGGCATCCCGCAATCTTCGAGCCTGCAGAACCAGCACAACTCGCTAGCGAACGTCCCGGTGAACTCACCAACATGCCGATCTCGCCGATAAGCTCGAGCCGGCCCTTCATCTTGGATAGCTCAGCCACGCCAAGAATGTCCGGATCGCCGTCCAGGATGGCCGACTTCAACGTCAGGCTCTTGAAATCCTTGGCCGCCTCTGCGAGAAGCTTGGCCAAGTCAACAACTGAAGTCTCGTCACTCGTAACAAGCGCACAAGGGCCTTCAAGAGAATCACCAAGGGGTGATAGCGGGCCATCGCTAAAGGCACGCCGCGCGAGGCTGGTTTTAACGACCTGAACCTTGCCGGACTTGCCGCGAACACGTCCACGTAGCTCTTGCTGTTCTTTGACGCTCATCCCGGTCATATCGATCACACAGGCGCTCGACAGCCCCTCGTACCGAGAGCGGTATTCGCTCGTGACCATATCCTTGACGGCCTTGCTCATGATTCGTCCCGTTTCCTATTTTTCAGCGGCGAAACAACTCGCCCGAGTCCTGCGCCTGCGACAGGACAACCCAAACCAGTCCTGCCCACTTAGGCCACCTCGAGCGCCACCGAAGGCGTATGCGTAGCCGACAAGGAGATCCGCTTGAAGTACGCACCCTTGGTCGCGGCTGGCTTTAGTTTCGTAATATGATCAATCGCCGCGTCGATGTTTTCCTTGAGATCCGCATCCGGAAAACTCGCCTTGCCCACGGGCAGGTGGATATTACCACCGGCGTCGTTGCGGAACTCGATTCGACCAGCGGCAAAATCCTTGACAGCCTGCGCCACGTCCGGCGTCACCGTACCCGCTTTGGGGCTCGGCATTTTCCCCGATGGGCCAAGTACCCGGCCGAGTTTACCGACCTTACCCATCATCGACGGGTGAGCCACGGCCACATCGAAGTCCATCCAACCGTCCGTGATCTTCTTAACGAGGTCATCGGTGCCGACTTCAGTCGCACCGGCAGCCCTGGCTTCCTCGGCAACAGGCCCCTCGCAAAACGCGATCACCGTACGCGACTTGCCAATACCCTTGGGAAGCGAAATCGCGCCCCGGAGCATCTGGTCGGCCTGACGTGCGTAGATACCAAGATGCATAACCAGTTCAACAGTCTGATCCACGCCCTTGCGCTTCTTGCCGTTTTTGTAAGAGCGGTCAGCCTTCACGGCCGTCATCTTTTTGACGGTAGTGATTGCCGCTTCCACATTGACGGGCGTCGAAAGATCACCGCCCGCTTTTTCCATGTTTTTGTAGGCCACGCCTCGATCAGCCATGATTCTTTCCAAGCTCTCTAAGTGGCTTCAAGCACAATCAGCCCACCGCGGCACAGTAGCCACAGCCAGCCCGACCAGCGAAGCGCTAGTCCACTACGTCGATGCCCATCGAGCGGGCCGTACCCGCGATGATATTTGCAGCAGCTTCCACATCATATGCGTTGAGGTCTTCCAACTTCTGCTTGCCGATATCTCGAAGCTGGTCCCTCGTGACCGTACCCACCTTCTCACGGTTCGGTACGCCACTGCCTTTCGCCACCTTGGCAGCGTCCTTCAACAGAACAGCCGCCGGCGGGCTCTTCACGATGAAGCTAAAGCTGCGGTCCGACCAGACGGAAATCACGATACCCACGGTCATACCATTCAACGCCGCAGTCTCGGCATTGAACTGCTGAATAAACTGACCGATGTTCACACCATGCTGACCCAGCGCCGGACCAATGGGCGGTGCCGGCGTCGCCTGCCCGCCGGGAGCCTGCAACTTGATCGTTGCAGTTAAGTCTTTACCTTGTTTCGCCACCGCTACACCACTCCCTACTCAACGAGCCCTGTTCACGCACACGGCACGGCTGCCAAACAAGACACCGTCGCCACCAGGCGGTTCCAGCCGGACCCGCCAGTCACCGGCTACTCGACCTTTTCAAGTTCCCAATATCCAACCTCGACCGGCGTCTGCCGACCGAAAATCGATACCACCACAGACACCATACCGCGACGCTCATCAACGGCCTCGACTTCTCCCTCGTAACTCTCGAAGGCTCCACCCGTGATCTTCACCTGCTCGCCCGGCTTGATGTTCAACCCGGACAGCGTCGGCTCTTCGTCGGCCGTCTTGGAGGCTTCCAGCATCTGCACAACGTCGGCCTGCGGCATGCTCGTGGGCTTGCCGTCAGAACCGATAAAGTCACCAACACCGCTGGTTTCCTTAACCAGAAACCAAACGCCCTCGATGACAGAACCATCATCTTCGACGGCCATCTCCACGAACACATAGCCCGGGTAAAGCTTTCGCTCATGAACCTTGAGCACGCCGGCCTTCATCCGCTTTTCTTTAAGCGTGGGAACGAGAATCCGACCGACACGTTCGTCAAGCCCCTCGATCTTCACCTTGCGCTCCAGCGTGGCGCGAACCTGCTCCTCCTTGTTGGAGGCGACACGAAGCACATACCAATCCATGCCGGGCGCGGTAGCCAGATCAGAACCTTCTTCGGCGACCACAGCAGCATCCGTAGGTGATTCTGAATCTGCCACGGAAGCCCCCGACAAATCGACAGGCCCTGCGGCGCCTTCTTGCGTATCCACGTTGAGCGGCTCGTCGATCATGACTTCAGTGTGCCAATCATCTTGAACAACTGTTGAAACCCCAAGTCCGCAGCAAACAAGAAAAACGCCATAAACAGCGTAAACATAATCACCACTTTGGTGGAGCCGATCACCTCTCGACGCGTCGACCAGTTGACCTTCTTCATCTCGCCCTCGGTGGCGATCATGAAATCACTGGTGCTTCGCCGGCCGTAGCAAAAATGCCAGGCACCGGCAAACGCCGCCACACCGAAGGCAAACGGAATACCCACGGTAATGAGCAAACTCACGGTGTCGTCACCGGAATACACCTGCAACTGATCGTAGATGGCCATAACGCCCCAAGCGATCATCACGCCGGCACCGACTAACGTGCCATTGCGCGTCCAGCGGCCCTGCTCGGGCTTGTACGCCGTGAACAGACCGCGTTGCGTTCGAGGACCGCCAGACCCAGTGGATCCAGACCCAGTGGATCCAGACCCGCCGGAACCAGGTCCACCGGATCCGCGACCACCGCCTGACCCACCCCGCCCGGAACCACCGGAGCCACCGCCCGATCCACCGCCGGATGAACCGCGACTCTTGTCTTCAGGCGGATCTAATGTGGTTTGCATCTGACTCATTCCCAAGTCCGCTTCCCTGCAAAAACGCCTTCTGCAAGGCGACCGTGTATATCTTCAGCCGAACGACGCACGCTTCCACCAGGAGCGGAGGGACTCGAACCCCCAACCGCCGGTTTTGGAAACCGGAGCTCTGCCAATTGAGCTACGCTCCTAAGCAGACGCCCCTTAGCCAAAGCCCACCCGAAAGGGGGAGCCCGGCAAAGTCATCCGCGTCACTTACGCTTAATTTTATGGGTCGTGTGCTTGCGCTCACGCTTACAATACTTAGAGAGCTCGATCTTCGGGGTGCCGCCCTGAACATTAACGCTAGTGCGATAGTTCAAATCACGACACTCCTTGCACTGGAGCCACACGTATTCCCGTTTTGCCGCCTTAGCCATGCTCGCTCACTTCCGCTCAGCAGGAGGAAACCGTCGCCACCGTGCCGCTCCCAGAACCCAGCCGTTTCCAGAACCCAAACCGCTCAAACTTACTCGATCACCTTGACCACAACGCCGGAACCGACGGTTCGGCCACCTTCGCGAACCGCGAAGCGAAGCCCCTCTTCCATACCGATCGGCTTGCCGAGTTCAATATCCATCTCAATGTTGTCACCCGGCATGCACATCTCGGCACCCTTAAGCGTCAACGCCCCGGTAACGTCGGTCGTACGGAAGTAGAACTGCGGACGATAGCCGTTGAAGAACGGCGTGTGACGACCACCCTCCTCCTGGGTCAACACGTAAACCTGACCCTCGAACTTGGTGTGCGGCTTAATCGTGCCAGGCTTGGCCAACACGTGACCACGCTCGATCTCGTCTTTCTTGGTACCACGAAGTAGGCAGCCGACATTATCGCCAGCCTCGCCGGAATCGAGCGTCTTGTTGAACATCTCGACACCGGTCACAGTCGTCTTCTGCGTATCAGTCAGGCCGACGATTTCGACCTCGTCGCCGACGTTCACCTTGCCGCGATCGATACGACCGGTGGCCACGGTACCGCGACCCTTGATGCTGAACACATCCTCAACAGACATCAGGAACGGCTGGTCAACATCCCGCTCGGGCAGCGGGATATAGGAGTCCAACTGCTCGAGCAAGTCCTTGATGCACTTGTTCGCGGTTTCGTCACCCGGGTTCTGCGTGGCCGGCAAAGCGGAGCCGCGAACCACCGGGATGTCGTCGCCGGGGAAATCATACTTACTCAAAAGCTCGCGAACTTCCATCTCCACGAGGTCCAGAAGCTCCTCGTCATCAACAAGGTCGGCCTTGTTCATTAAGACAACAATGTAAGGCACGTTGACCTGACGGGCCAGCAGAATGTGCTCGCGCGTCTGCGGCATCGGACCGTCAGAGGACGACACGACGAGAATGGCACCATCCATCTGGGCGGCACCGGTAATCATGTTCTTCACATAGTCCGCGTGACCCGGGCAATCGATGTGGGCGTAGTGACGATTTTCCGTTTCGTACTCCACGTGCGACGTCGCAATCGTCAGAATCTTCGTCGAATCACGACGACCCTGAGATTCCGACGCCTTAGCGACCTCATCATAGGACACCGCCTTACATAGACCGGCGGCAGCTTGCACCATACACAGTGCTGCAGTCAGCGTTGTTTTCCCATGGTCAACGTGGCCAATCGTGCCAACGTTCACGTGGGGTTTCGTTCTCTCGAATGTTTCCTTAGCCATCGAATCCTTACCTCCACTCGCTCAACGTTGCACGTCGAGGTGTCTGTGTTGCTCGCCCCGCGGCTCCACGCCTCGCGAGACCACCTACGTTTCTACTTTTCACCCACGGGCATCCGCCGCGAGCAGTAACGATAAACCAAATCCACCAACCACGACCGCACTACCGACAACGCCAACAAACACGGCAACGCCGATAAGCTGCTGACGGGATTCGAACCCGTGACCTCGTCCTTACCAAGGACGCACTCTACCAACTGAGCTACAGCAGCGCGAACCGAACGCTCAGACGCAGCACCAAGCCCAAGGACCCGAAACCGACTCCACAGCCAGCGAGGTAGCTCACCCGCTCCAAGCGGTCAACTCCCGCTCAACGCTAACGCCCCCGTTTTCAGCCCTCGAGGCCGCACGGAACGCGCCACCAGAGCACGGTAGCGCCCGGAGCCCGGCAAGTATACGCATCCGTCAAATACTGTCAAACCCCAATTCCGGAGGAACTTAACTCGGGCTGGTGACCCTGGGTGGACAACCACCCAGGGTCACCCAGCCACTTAGCTCAGCGGCACCGCCACAGGAAGGCTGTGCTACGCCAGCAACCCCAGAAAGCTGAAGGCCATAGCGAAAAAAAGGAGGGTCGCCGGGCAATCACCAGCGACCCTCCCAACAAATCAAACTCAGCCGGACGGGAACCAAATCGTACCCGGCCGGGCAGACCCGACGAGCCGGAAAAACGTCCGGCCGGGTCAAGCCCCAAGGCTCGACCCGCACCGAGACGCATCTAGCTCATCATCCCACAAACAACAGCACTACGGCGCACAACGCCCGCACACATCGGCACAGAATCCGTCGTCCATGCAGAGCCCACCGCCACACGCGGCGTCATTGGCACAGGCCGTGGCACCGCACGTCACAGAAGACGGGCAAGTACACAGCACCGTACCAGAAG
>JAJRSR010000250.1 GCA_024278695.1 Planctomycetota bacterium
AAATGGCCACCAGGCGCGGTGCGTCACGCCGCGTTGTTGCCCGGTGGCCGAGGATTGCGTTGTTTGGTTCGAGCGGGTTACATCGCCGACTCGTTAACTAACGTCGAAGCGCGTCAGCCCGTCAAAAGTTGGTAGCACGGCCGCCCCCTGCCGAGGGATCCGCTGTATTATCAATTCACTTTGACGGCCGCCTGCCATCCCCCACATGTCACGCGGACTTACGGGTAGTGCAAGAACTCTCGATTTTTTCTCGAAAAAGTGAATCGGCCCAAACGGCCACCTCGGCTTCAACTGGCACCCCCCCACGCGCCCGGAATTGCCGCATCGCACGCGAACCTTATGATAGCGCCCGGGCGGTATGGCTATGGATGGCAAGATGGTTGAGGCGGTTCTCTTTGATATTGGCGATACGCTGATTCAGTTCGACATGTCTGAGCCGCGCCGGCTTGTCGGGGCGGCCGTTGGACCGGTGCATCAGTGGTTGATCGACAACGGTCACAAGCCGCCAGCATTTTCACGATACGAAAAAACTGTCTGGCGGCGGGTGGTGCGGGCGTTTGCCTGGTCGCGGTTGCGGCGGCGCGAGGTGGATTTGTTGGCCACAATCGGCGCGGTCCACCGGCGGTTTGGGATCACGTTACCGGCCGATCGGCTTGCGACGGTCATGGCCGGGTGTGCACCGGCGCTTCGCGGGTTTCTCAAGGTGGACCCGCAGGCGGTCGGTGTCGTCCAGGCAATCCACGAGGCGGGCTTTGCGCTTGGGATTGTGTCCAACGTGTTTTTCCCAGCGCAGGCCGTCGATGGCGTGTTGCGGGCGGCGGGGCTGCTGGATTTTTTCCCGACGCGGATTTACTCTTCAGACGTAGGCTACAGAAAACCGCACCCGGAGATTTTCCGAATCGCATCGCGTAAGCTTAGCGTCGCTGCGGCGCGGTCGATCTACGTCGGCGACCAACTGGGCAACGATGTCCGGGGGGCATCGCGCGTGGGGATGAGAACCGTGTGGCTTGCGGCTGGAGGGGGCGTGCTGACCGGTCGCGACAAGCCGGACCACGTCATTCAGGAGCTAACGGAGCTGCTTCCAATCTTGCAGGTGAATGACGGGTATGCACGACGACCTTCAACCTGATCGCCTCTTGTCGGCCTACGCTACGGGTATTTTTCCCATGGCCGATGAGGATGGTGAGTTGCTCTGGTTTGCTCCAGAACATCGCGCCATCATCGAGCTGGACGACATGCGCGTCTCCCGATCGCTCCGGGCGGTCTTGCGGCGCGGCACGTTTGCCGTGAGGATCAACACGGCGTTTGATACCGTGATGCGGGCGTGCGCCGATCGAACCGAGGGCACCTGGATATCGCAAGAGATTTTCGAGGCGTATGTCATGCTTCACGAGCGCGGCTTCGCGCACAGCGTCGAAGCGTGGCAGGGTGACCAATTGGCCGGCGGGCTTTATGGTGTGGCCATCGGCGGTGCGTTCTTTGGTGAGTCGATGTTTCACCGTATGACTAACGCATCCAAAGTAGCGCTCGTACACTTGATCGAGCGCATGCGGGACCGGGAGTTTGTATTACTCGACACGCAGTTCATGACGGACCACCTGCAAAGTCTCGGCGCGACGGAGATCGCCCGGGTGGCGTACGAAAAGCGTTTGGCTAGTGCGGTCCGTATGCCCTGCGTGTTTGATGACAACGTTGGCCCGACGTGTCTCGCGGATGAATAGAACAAGGGATCGTTCGATGACCACGCTTGGCACACCACCGCACGCACCGGCCGTCGGGAACGACCTGTTCGTTCACAACATGCGGCAGCTTTGGCGGCATGATCCTGCGCTGGCGCTAAGGATTGACGCGGTGGCCGACGAGGATCGCTTCCCGATCGAGCCCACAAAGTCCGGCGCATGGACCGTGCGCGCAGCAACGCCGGACGGCAAGCCGCTCTACCTGCACAGCAAATATGACCCCGCAACCGAGGCGGATCGTTTTGCTGCCACCGTCGAAATCGAAGGGAACTTTGGCTTTGTGGTTTCTGGCCTTGGGCTTGGTTATCACGTCACCGCGCTGTGCGAGCGGTTGCAGGGTGACGCGATCGTTATCGTGTGCGAGCCGAGCGTCGAAATGATCGCGACGGCCCTGACTTGTGTGGACTTTACCAAGCTGATCGAGTCGCGCCGCATCCTGTTTCTTACCGACGCCGACAAGACCCGCCTGCACGAGTTACTCCAGCCCTATGGCACGCTCATCATGCTGGGCACGCAATTTCTTCGGCATGAGCCTTCGCTACGATTGACCGAGCCGGAGCATGGGGCCATTAGCGGCGCGATCGCCGAGTTCGTCACCTACACGCGCATGACGCTGATGACGCTCGTGTCGAACTCGAAGATCACCTGTCAGAATATCGCGATGAACCTTGTCCACTACGTGCAGACACCGCCGATTGATATTTTGCGCGATCGCTTCGCGGGTAACCCGTGCATCGTGATCTCGGCCGGTCCATCGCTGTCACGCAATATCGATCAGTTGGCCGCCTTGAAAGGGAAGGCAGTGTTGTGCGCGGTGCAAACCGCACTCAAGCCGCTGATGGCTCGTGGCATCGTACCGGACTTC
>JAJRSR010000251.1 GCA_024278695.1 Planctomycetota bacterium
GCGTTGGCTGCGGCGCATAGCGTAAACAGCACCCCTTGCGCAACCAAGGCTTGAACCATCGCGGTATGTGGCGACCTGCGCTGCACGAGTTCACGCCTCCTTGCGGTTAAGCATCCACATACTTGCGGAGAATCGGTGCGAGCCGTTGCCGCACCTCCGGGCTGATTTTCGACTTGTCCGTCCAGAGCGCCAGCTTGAGCGATTCCGGACCGACCCATGGTGCCGTCATGTTTCCGATGAGTTGTAGCGTTTCCTGAATCAACGCAACGCCGCTTTCCGTGGCGCGTTGGAGGTTGCCGAGGATTTCCTTCAGGAGTGATTCCGGTGGGGCGTCGGTGTTGTGCGGACGCCACGCGTCGTAGTCGGTCGGCAGCCCGACCATCGCGTAAGATATTTCGGCCTCTCGGGCGAGCTTGGCCTCAGGCATGCAGGTCATACCGATCAAGTCGCCGCCCCACGCGCGGTGCATGACCGACTCGGCGCGCGTGGAGAACTGCGGCCCCTCCATGCATACATAGGTGCCGCGCGTGTGGACCGTGGCATTCACACAGGCGGCGGCCTGTTCAAGGACGCCTCGCAGTCTCGGGCAAAACGGTTCTGCCAGCTCGACGTGCGCCACCACACCGTGGTCAAAAAACGTGCTCTCACGTCGGAACGTCTTGTCGATCACCTGATCGCAGAGCACCAGATGCCCCGGTGCCATTTCCTCGCGCAGGCTGCCGGCCGCGCCGCTGGCGATGATCGCCTCGACGCCAAGTTGTTTCATCGCCCAGATGTTCGCCCGGTAGGGGACCGTCGTCGGGTTGAAGCAGTGCCCGTGCCCATGCCGAAGCATGAAGGCCACGCGCACACCGTGGCAGTCGGCCACGATGGGCGCACAGCTTGGCGGGCCATAGGGGGTGTCTATTTCGACGGGGGTACCGCCGGAATCTTTGACGATCGCGTCACCGAGCCCGGTGCCGCCGATTACGCCGATGGTTGCCTGTGCCATAGTACCTTAGTCCTGAGAATCCCAAACCGTAACCACGTTCAAACGGCCGCAGTCGAAATACCGACCCGCGCCCGTATTATATATATCCGCATATGGCCTGCCGCGTCCCCAAGGATTCGTCGAAAGTCATCCGAGATCGAGGCACGGACTGCGAGAAACCGTCACCCGCCTTCCGGATTACCGTGTTTTCGACTACCGCGACAGTGCCGTCAGCCGTGAAAGCAGCCCAGGTGCGAGATTAAGCACCCGGTCCACCTCCTCGCGGGTGTTGAAGCGGCTAAAACTGAACCGAACCGCACCGTGAGCGAATCGATCCGCGATACCCATCGCCAACAGCACATGCGAGGGCTCAAGCGAACCGCTGCTGCACGCAGAGCCGGCCGACGCACAGACCTCCGACTCGCTCAGCAGTATGAGGATGGCCTCGGCACCCAGCCCCTCGAACGAGACGTTCGACGTGTTGTGGATTCGGGGGGCTTCCCGGCCGTTGATCCGAGCGAAGGAAACCCGCTCCAAGATGCCCGCCTCGAACGCATCGCGCAACGCGGCGACATGTTTTACGTCGGCTTCCCGGTGCTGCCGGGCGCGATCGGCCGCGATGCCCATGCCGACGATTCCCGGTACGTGTTCCGTGCCGCCGCGAAGCAGCCGCTCCTGGCTCCCGCCGAGGATCAACGGGGTAAGTCGGGTTCGGCGGCGGACGTACAACGCGCCGGTACCCTTAGGGCCGTGAAACTTGTGGGCGGAGAAGCTGGCGAGCGCCACCCCCCAGTCGTGCATGTCGATCGGCATTTTTCCGGCGGATTGCACCGCATCGACGTGAACGGGGACCCCGCGATCGGTCGCTGTTTGTGCCAACGCCTTGACATCAAACACGACGCCCGTCTCATTGTTGACATGAACCAGCGTGGCGAGCGCCGCGTTTTCCGTTAGTGCCTCCGCCCACGCGGCTTCATCCAGACGACCGGCGTTATCGACGCCGACACGGATGATGTCATACCCTTCTTTTTCAAGATGCTCGACGACGCGGAGGACGGCCGAGTGTTCGACGGCGGTTGTCACGATGCGCCGGCAGTTCGGTCGAAGCCCGAGCGCGCCGCGGATCGCCAGGTTGATGCTCTCCGTGCCGCCGCTGGTGAAGACGATCTCTTTGGCGTCTGCGCCCACGAGCGATGCGACCTGCGCGCGTGCGCACTCGACACGGTGACGCACCGCCTGACCAAACTGATGGACGCTGGACGGGTTCGCGTAGTCCTGCGCCAAGCAAGCCGCGACCCCGGCCACGACCTCGGGCAGCGGACGTGTGGTGGCGTTGTTGTCGAAATAGATCATCTCTGCCATGTCGGCTCAGATGATAACAGATTCGGAGGACATACGAACCCGTGGGGCAAGGCTGACGCGGATGTTGCGGGCGTGTGACTACTGGGGATGGTTACCCCTGCGGCGTGGCGGGTTCGGTTGCGGTTTTCATGCGGATGAGCACGACGGTCCAAAACGCCCACATCACGACCAGTACGCATTTGACGGCGAGAATCGGGGCGAAGTAGACGCTCGCGCCCATCGCTAGTGAAATCGAGATTCCGATACGAAGTTTTTGCGGTTTGGTGAGCCCTGTTCGACTGCGGAACGCGTGAATGTAAGGGCTAAGGTGTTTCTGGTGGAGCAGCCAATCGTGACAACGCGGGCTGCTTCGGGCAAACAAAAACGCGGCCAACAGCAAAAACGGCGTTGTCGGAAGCAGAGGCAGCAGGACACCAACTCCGCCCAGGGCGACCATCAACACACCGGTGACCATGTAAAATGTTTGTTTGATTTTCATGGCATCGGCATTATTGATACACGCGTTCGGTTTTGTGAGCAACCCGAGTGCGCAAAATCATACCATGGCGTCCGAAAATATCAGTGACGATGGCGATACGATCGACGTCACCAAAATGACCTATGA
>JAJRSR010000252.1 GCA_024278695.1 Planctomycetota bacterium
CGGAGTACATAGGCCGATCCGCAGATTGCGCCCGCCGCGCAATCATTAGCATCCGCTCCGACCAGAATCACGTCGCCGCTGATCGATACGGAAGCCCCATATCGATCAAACTCAGCGGCGTCAGAGGCGATCAGCTTCTGCTGTTCCACACACAGCGCCTGCGCTGGCGCGACACGCGCGCCCAGCACGGCGGCCACCAACACACACCAAAACCCGAAGTAGCGCAATCCGCCGTTCCCGCCGCCATTTGACATTGAATGCATTGTCTTCCCTCCTAAAGTGGTACCGAGGCCAAGACCTCGGTGCGGCCAGTGTATCCGTTCAGCATGGTAAAACCAAGAAAAACTTCGGCGTTTTTTCGATTTTCTTGCTATAGGCCCGAATGACGCGTAACAGTTCGATGCGGACGGGGCCGATGATCGAACGAACCCCCTGCCTCCGGGCGGGCAATATCTTCAACGGCAGTGAACTCGATTCGCGCCCGAAATGGTGTTTTCGTCCCGGAAGTTCGCGTCCCGCGCAGCTAAAGCCACGGGCCACCCGACGCATGACTGGCGGCGTTACGTCTTTGATTGGGCGCGTGTGTCACCGTCGCCAACCAGATAAACGTCATACCGCACCTTCCGCCCCGAAAACGCAATGTTCGGTTTTTCGCAGAGCGACGGCGCATGGGGCGACCGCTTCACGACGACGCGCCGCAGCGCCACGCGACGCGCCACTTCAAACAGCTCGGCCGCATCCACATCATCTCCGACGAGCTTGCGGCAGAGTCGCATGTCTTTCTGAGGCAGCGCCGACTTCCCCGACGCTGGATACATCGGGTCAATATATACCGTCTCCGGGCGTTCGTTTTCTGAAAGACCAGCCAAGACCTCGCGCGCATCGTCGTGGACGATTGACATGCGCTCTACAATCTCGGCCAACGTAGGGTCGGTCCGCTGCCGCGCCCTTGCCAGCCCATCCTCGACCAGCGCCACAAGCACAGCAGACCGCTCCACCCCGGTCACGCGACACCCGACACACGCCAAAAGAAACGCGTCGCGTGCTAAGCCAGCCGTCGCATCAAACACATCCCGCAACCCGCGCGCACGACCCACCGCTCGGGCTAGCGGCTGACGCACACTCGGACGCGAATGCCGACGGAACCCCGTGCGCCCACCCACAAAATCCACATCAACGCACACCGGTCGCCGACCCGCAATGTCACACAGACGCAGACGATCGACATCGACCAGGAGAACGGCGTCGGCATCCGCATGTGGCCACGCTTCCGGAGCAAGGCACGCAAGTCCAAGCGACTGACCGAGCGTGACCGCTCGCGCGACAAGACGCGCATCATGGTTGGCGGGAGCGACAGAGACGCGCGCAAGACCAGCCAGCGATGCAGTCGGAGAACCATCGAGGCTCGCGGCGGATGGCTCGCCGATTGGATCAACTGGGGTCACGACTTTTTCGACCGGGACGCGTCACTGGCGACCGCAGCCGGTGAGCCGATCTTGCGACCCTCTTTGATCGCCGACCAGTCGTCCCGGCGAAAGGTCACCAAACCCCACACCGTCAGCGGCACAAAGTAGGCCGCCTCTGGCGCTCGCGAAATGACAAGCATCACGCCATGCAGCAGCGATCGCCAGAAGTTCGAAATATCATAAAGCCCTATCATTCTTGGATCACAAAAAGCGTCCATTACGCGCAGCCAAACCCGCAGCGCGACAAACGCGTTAATCCAAAAAAGCCCCCAAGCCAACGCCCGACCGCGCCGCGACCAGGTGGCCGGCGTCGCAAGCACCAACGCCACGAGAAAAACCATCGGACGGTAGCCGTAATACAGGCTGCGGATTTCCAACGCTCCTTTTTGCCGATCGCGGCGGTTCTCCAGCATGACCCGCGTGTCTTTCCCCTCCGCACCGCGATCAAGTTTTTCAAACTGCACCAAACCCGCGGCACCGGGACGATAAAACAACGCATTGCCCACGGCGCGAAACCCACTACGGTAAGCATTGGCCACGCCCGGTATCGGTGAGACGAAAAGCGCATAGAGCACCACACATTGAACCAAAAAGAGAAACACGAGCTTAGACGGGCGTTTGTGCATCGGTTTTTGGTCGGGGGCCGCGTGGCATAACCCACAGTGCCCACAGCACCCACAGCGTGAGCGACAAGAGAATGAAAACCGGCTGCCACACATCGACGTGCATCGTCTCAAACCAGCGCGGGTAATGAATCCCCGTATAGTAGAGGGAAATGATCCGCACGAGGTTGATCACCGCCAGCACCAACGTGCCCACGATCAGACCGGGCACCTTCGATCGAATTGAACCCGGAAACGCCAAGACGGCCGCAATAAACAAAGCCGAAGGGGCTAGTGCATCGCAGCCTTGTTTGATGTTGACCGAGTACCGCTTCGAGACCACCGAGGTACCCTTGGCTTCCGCGCCTTCACCAAAAACGTTCATCACCATGGCCGAGGCGCTGGCGTAATACTGCATGTAGGCCGGCAGGATTTTTTTCTCAACGGCATCGATCATGGTCACGGCATAGCACGCGCCCATAATCACGGCAAACAAACCCACGAACTGAAATATGGGGCGCTTGCCGTAAAACCAGCCCCGCTTCGCGCGCTTGACGCGCCGTCGGGTACTCACGGAGTCAGGTTGTCTCTTACTTTTCGACACGATCGTATCCCGCCAAAGTCCAGGGCGCACCCATCGGCTAGGTATCCAGTTGCGTAGGTTGCATCATACGCGGCAGGTTCGATTCCATCCAGCCAAGCTTTCGGCGGACCATCTTCAACACGCGAAAGCCGGACCAAGGCCCAACAGATCCCGTTGCCGCAATCGGCCCAACGCACTCACTAATCAAAGCCTCGGCCATCATGTGCGGCACGCAGGCGCGCTCGTCCGGCGTGAGCGACACCACCGACGCATAACCATCCAAGAACGCCGTAAGCCGATCCTCATCCTGCTCCGTCGGCCATCCGGCGGGATCACCCTCACCGGTCATCGAGAATTGCAGCGCGCCGTTGGCCACGTCAATCAAAGGACGCGCGAACCGAACGGAATCGTAATCCACCACGGCGACCACGTGATCATCCCGAAACAGCAGATTGCCGGGATGCCAATCAGCGTGGACGACGGCCTCCGCATCAGACAGCGAACGAAAGCTCTTGACGGCCTGCGCGGCATCGTCGTACCGCTCCAACAGAAACTGAACGATGCCGGCAAGCTCCGCCTCGTCACCGCTAAAACTATCATGCGACGTCAGCGACGAGCCTATCGAACAGAGACCAGTCCGAACAATCGTATTGTCGTGGTAATCACCGCGCGGCGCAGGTAGCCCATCGGGCAACACAAACGACGCCACCGCCGCGTGAAACTGTGCGAGTATGGCCCCGGCGGCGCGCGCCTGCGGCACGGTGCGTTCAAACGTCCGGCCCGGCACAAACAAGAAAAGCTCGTAGATGTGTTCGCGCTGTTGCACAATGGTCCGGCGTCCATCGCGCGTGGGCTGTAGCGGTGCTACCGGGAAACCAGCTAGCACAAGATGCGTCTGAACGGCGTGGGTAAAGCGTACGCGTTCCGGTCGCGCCCGCCTCGCTGCGCGCCGTTTGAGCAGGTACTTGCCACGTTCGGCCACAATCCCCACTTTGGGACTGCGGCTTGACCCGCGATCAAACGGAGTGATCGACTCGATCGCACCGACATCATAATGACTCAGCACTACGGCGAGTTCGGTCGTATCGAATGTCGCTCGCTCTACCGCCAAAGCCGCCTCACGATCTGCAACGCCCAGAAACCGAAGCCCCAAACACCTGAAGCACAACACACTTGGAGCCTGGACACCTGGGCACCGCTGGATAGTATCGGCCACCATTGTATCAGCAGACGCGCGGTCGGTCCAAGCTGGACGGTTTGCACGTCACAAGCACGCTCGCAGGCGACCGAACGCAGCGAAACACGGAGACACCGGCATGAATCGCGACCAGGGATGGGCGTTGTTGAACGAATACACGAAAAGCCCCGCACTGATTCGTCACGCCCAGTGTGTTGAGGCCAGCATGCGTCACTATGCCAAACTGCTTTCCGGCGACGAAGCCCTGTGGGGGCTTGCAGGATTGCTTCACGACTTTGACTACGAACGCTTCCCCGACGTGCCCCAACACACCCGCGAGGGTGCAAAGATTCTTCGCGAGCGCGGTTGCGACGAAGAAGTGATCGGTGCCGTGCTAGCCCATGTCCCCTACAACCTCGACGACTTCCC
>JAJRSR010000011.1 GCA_024278695.1 Planctomycetota bacterium
AAGCCCAAGCACCAGGTTGCGGTAATAAAACGACCAAGTCGGGTTGCCGTGCAACATGAGGATCGGCGGGCCGTCGCCCTCGTCCAGGTAATGCATGCGCTGCCCGTTCACGTCGAGATAGTGAGCACCAAAGGGGTAGAGTTCGCCCAACGATTCCGCACGCGGGTCACGCGCCGTTACCGTTAGGCTTCCGGCACCTGGCGCTGCGGCGTCGTGCCTAGCGGTCGAGGTTGGTGTTGGCGGGGTGACGTTCACGGTGCTGACGCTACCACTGGGCACCGAGCATGACGCTGCTCAGTCCGCTGCCGATGCCGAGCATCGCGATTTTGGAGCCGGCGGCCGGTGGGTTGCGCTCGATGTCCATCGCCATCGTCATCGGCAGGGAGGCCGAGCCCACGTTGCCGAGAAACTGAAAGGTCGAATAGTCCAGCGTCGGGTCGCGCTCGATCGACTCGCAAAACCGATCGCGGTGGGCTTCCCCGACCTGATGGCAAAACACCCGGTCGATCGTGTCGCTGCTCCAGTTCATGGCCGTCTTGAACGCGCCCCACGTCTCCGCCGCCAGCGCGCAGCCTTTATCCAGCAGGGTTTCCGCGTCGGTGTCCATGTTCATCGCGGCATCGGGGCCAAAGCCCGTGTCGGCGCTGCCCCGGCAGAGGTGGTTGTGTTCGCTGGCCGCCCGGATCACGCCGCCGAGCAGTCGGTGGGCCGTACGCGAGACGGACTCATGAGCCATGACAAACCCGACGGCACCGGACCCGATCGTGAGTGAGGCGAACGCTTTTTTCAATTCTTGGCGCGTTAGGTTTTTCGACTTGAGCAACTGCGAGATCGTGGTGCGCACGAGGTTCCGGCTGCTCTCACCGGCCACGACGAGCCCACGTTTCACCTGTCCCAGCTCGATCATGTTGGCCAGGGACAGCACGCCGTTCAAAAAACCGAGGCAGGCGTTGGATAAGTCGTACATCACAGACTCCGGCGGGATGCCGAGGTTGTCATGGACCACCGATGCCGTCGCGGGTTCCAAGAAATCTCGCGAGACAGAGGTATGCAGCAGGCATTCAATGTCACCCGCTGACACCTGGGCGTTATCCATCGCGGCGCGGCCGGCCTGCGTGCTGGCGTCACTCGGGAGCGTGCCCTCGGACCAGAAGCGGCGTTCTCTGATACCGGTCATCAACTCCAACCGGCCGACGTGCAGGCCGAACTTTTCATAGATCGGCGCGAGCGCTTGTTCGAGCTGCTCCGACGTGACCTGGTCCTCTGGAAGCGCGTAGCCGAGCCCCTCAAAGCAGACTTTCTGAAAGCTAAACATCACTGCGGTATTCGACTCCACGTTCAACGTTTGGACCAGCACGAAACCAGCAGTATAACGCTCAGCCGCTTTCGCGCAAGGGCGCAACGCTCACCGTTTACCACCAACCCCATGGGCAGAACCGCTGGCTGTCGGTTTAAGGTGTCATAATACCCGCTTTATCCCGCGTGGGTGGCTCATTTCAGTCCGTGTTGCGGCCGCGGTTGACTTCCCGTTCGGGGACGCCAAAAGTCTACTGGCATGCTCGGGGGGGAGCATCGCGAGGCTCTAGGAAGACTCGCCCATGATGGGAAAGAAGCGACATCACCGGTCTAGTACCGGTATCGGACCAAGGTGCGGTGCCGTCGGGTACAGTGCCGTTACCGTAGCGGCTTTGCTTGCAGCGGTGACGGTTGGGTGCGGCACGGATTTCGGGCGTCCACTTGTCTACGTCGATTGCGGCGCGGGGCGTGCGTTGGCCGACGAGATCGTCGTGCTCGACTGGGATGGCGGCGTTAGTGGCATCTACCCGGATGACCCGTTCGACGGGCTTGATCTATCCTCTTTCGAGACCACGGACGGTGGTACCCTGGCCGACCGGGCGGATGAGTTCAAATCACTCGTTCGCGATCGCGTCGCAAGCATCTACTGCGACCGTCCCGGACAGGTGGTCAGCGTGATGCAAAAAGATGACGCCAACTTCGCCGGGGCCAAAACAACCGTGTTTTTTGGGCAGTTTCGAGCACCGGGCGGTGGCGGTCAGGTTGGTGAGGCCGACTACGACCCGTGCAATCGCTACGCGTCCGATGAGGCCATTATTTTTGGTGAGCAGTACCTTCGCCTCGGCGGACCCTTCAGCTTTGATGAATGGGTTACGATGTATGCCAACACGGCCGCCCACGAGATCGGTCACACGCTAGGCTACGGTCACATTGACCGGTCCGATCGTCCCGACCCCGCGCAATCGCTCTACGTCGAGCTCATGCTCGAACGTCACACCCTATCCGAACTGCAACGCCAGCAACGCATCATCGTTGAGCAATCAACCTGCTCCGAGGGCGTCAATAGCAAGGCGCAAGCCCCGGACGATGATCTCGTCTTCGAATGCGGTAAGCTTACCGGGCAATAGGTGCCGTCATACCAACTCATTGCTGCGTCAAACCCAGCATGAGTGTGGGGGATGGACCGAACGAACCATTCACGTCGCTCACCCGTCCGGATGACCGTACGCGCCATCCCCCACCCTTCGAGCGTACCCGAAGCATGGGGCACCCGCCATGCCCGCCCGCAAACCCCGTCGCCGGGCAGCGGTTTATTTTCTTCGCCCGCGTTGTCGTCCGCGGCGCGGCTCTGGCGGCGGCGGGTTGATGATGACCGCTCTTCCGCCGGCGTCCTCGCACGCGACCTCGATGCGATCGCCCACATAGTCGGCGTTACCGGTGACGACGATCGATTTCTTGGTGTCCTTCTCGATGGCGTCAATCGCGGATCGCTTGGTGTTGAGAATCTCATAGGCGACTTCGCTGGCCACGGTGATCGTGATTTTCTGCACGTCATCGCGGTGAGCGGCCAACTGGATCGTCCGCATGACGTCGAGCGTGACAGATTCTGGCATCTTCACCAAGCCCGATCCCGTGCAGTGCGGGCAGTCGTAGTAGATGTTTCGTTTGAGCGAAGGCCCCTGGCGCTGACGTGTGATTTCTATCAACCCGAACGCGCTCATACGTAAAATCCTGGCACGCTCCTTGTGTTTCTTTAACGCATCGCGCATCGCCCGTTCGACCGTACGCTTGTTGCGATCGAGCCGCATGTCGATGAAGTCGCATACGACCAACCCGCCGAGGTCACGCAGACGCAACTGCCGGCAGATTTCCTCGGCCGCCTCCACGTTGATACGCAGCGCCGTTTCTTCCGGATCATCCGGGCTTCGGAACTTTCCACTGTTGACGTCGATGGCGACCATCGCCTCGGTGGAGTCGATCACGAGTGAGCCGCCCGACCGTAGCGGCACGTGACGCATGTTGATCAGCTCGATCTCTTCCTCGATACCAAGCCGATGAAACAGCGGCTCGCGGCGTGTGTAGGTGCTGATCGCAGACTTCGTACGCGGCATGACGAGGTGCAGGAACTCGTGTGCATCGCGTGCCTTTTCCTCATCGTCGATGATGAGGTCCGTGAAGTCGCTCGTGAAGATATCGCGAATCGTTCGCGTCACCAAGTCAGACTCACGGTAGAGCTCGGCTGGCGAGTCTTGCGATTTGATCCGTTCGATGACGGTACGCCACAGCCGCGTCAGGTATTGCAGGTCGCGCTGCAGCTCGCGCTTTGATTGATCGACGCCGGCGGTGCGGAGAATAAAGCCCATGCCGGAAGGCAGGTCCAGTTCTTTCAACGCGTCTCGCATCTTGCGCCGCGCTTCTTCATCTTCGATCCGGCGCGACACGCCGTGGCGGTTCATGCCCGGCATCATCACAAGGAACCGTCCGGGTATGCTCAGGTAGGAGGTGAGCGTCGGGCCTTTCGTGCCCACGCCTTCCTTGGTGATCTGAACAATCACCTCCTGCCCACGACGAAAGCATTTCTGAATGGGTGGGCGATGGTGTCGCGGGATCTTGCGGCCCACCTCTTCGTTCTCGCCTTTGTGGTCGGGGAAGTATTGCGGCTGCACGTCGGAGATATGCAGAAAGCCGTTTTTGGGAAGCCCAAAGTCAACGAAAACGGCCTGGATGCTGGACTCGACGTTGGTGACGCGTCCCTTGTAGATGTTGCCGACGTGCGACGCTGACGATGCACGTTCGATAAAAAGCTGCTCGAGTGTCCCACCGTTGAGCACGGCGATCCGACATTCCTCGCCGCTGGCCGTCTCGATGACCATCGTGCGTTTGCCTTGGGTCGAAAGCGAATGGCGGTTGCCGTCAAACTCGCCGAGCGTCATCTTGCCACGTCGCGGTGGTGGCAGCGGCTCTTCGTTGAAGTCCTCTTCCTCCTCCCGTTCTTGTGCCGGAGCGGGCGATGGTCGGGCCGCCGCTGCCAGCGGCGTTTCGGACGCTGCGGCGTCTCCGGCTTCGCCAGCGGTCGCCGCTGCTGCCGCGCGTTTCGCTTTTGACCGCCGCCGACCGCCGCGTTTCCCGCGCCGGCGCTTGGCCGGGCGACGTTCTTCCGTACCGTTTTCCGCTGTTCGGGCTTCGGTGGGTTCTGGCTGGCGTGCCTCGGTGCGCTCCACACGTTCACTTGCTACAGCGACAGGTGCCGGCTCGGGTGGTGGTACTTCCTCTGCTACCGGCTCAGGTGCTGGCGTAGGCTCCGGCTCCGGTGTTGGTGCCGGTGCTTGTGCTTCTACAGGCTCTGCCGGTGGTTTCGTTTTGGCCGCCGCCTTGACGGCCTTTTTCCTTTTCTTGACCGTCTTTTTTCTGACGGTCTTTCGTGCGGTTGTTTTCTTGACAACCGGCACCGTGACGTTGCCGTCAGCGATGTCGGCCAAGTCAACCTGGGCCGCGTTGGCCGCCACCGCGACATTGCCATCGACGTCGGATTCCTCCGACGCGGGCGTCGCTACAGCGGCCTTGGCTTTTTTGGTTGCTCGTTTACGCGTTTTCTTAACGCTCGTTTTTTTCTTTGCCGTCTTTTGAGGCATAGGTGTCTTGCACCGGATCGAAACTACCGCCAGTGAACGGCCAGCCTGCGAATTCTATGGTTGATCGTTTTCGGGTCGTACCCCAACAACCCCGCGATCTCACCAGGCTTTGCCGTGCCGCGCTCGCTGATCGTCAGCGAGAAGTCAACGGTAGTTCCTTCGGTGCGAATCTCCATGATATAGGGGCGGATGTCGACGATCTTGACCGTCGCATCGCCCGGTTTTTTTCGTTCCACCTCGATTGTCTCGGCGCTGAGCACCTTGGCAATCTGCCCGTCGATGTCTGATCCCAAGGCTTCACCCGGTGCGAGTTGGTACCGCACCCAGTCGGGGCGCGGTTTCTCACCGAGTTCCAGCCTCCGGATCGCGTGAATGCCAAGATCGTCTGGGGTATGACGGTCGAGCCGGTCGCGCCATTCATCGGGCTCGAGGTCCAAAGTCGTTTCCACAATGATGGATTCGGCCTCCGAAGCAATCCCAACCGGTCTGGGTAGCGGTATCGTCATCCGTGGATGCGGGTTAAACCCCTCCGTGAATCGGACCGGAAACGACGCACGCGACATGGCCCGCTCAAACAAGCGGATCGTGTCATGGTGCGAAATAAATTTCAGGTCGCCGACGACGGCGTAGGATATCATCCACCGGTACCGCTCGACTGGTTCTGGGATCGTTTGGCTTGGAGTCTCGTCCATCCTTTCTCTAAAGTTCCGAAATCCCACCGGCCTGAAAGCACGGCAATCGTTAGATCGGGTCTTCGGGAAGTACCTTTCTTGTTTCGTCTCGCAAGTAGTTCGTCACCTGACGGGCCGTTTCAAAAGTCATGACGCGGCGCGCCACCCGCTCTGACTTTGCGAGGGAGGTCAGGCGAATGAGTTTTTTGATTTCCGGGATGTTGCCCGGAGCCATTGAAAGATGCTGCAACCCCAGTCCCATCAGAAACATCGTGTACAGCGGTTGTCCGGCCATCTCTCCACAGATACCGCATTCCACGCCCGCACGCCGGCAAGCGCGCACAACGTCTCGCAAGCACCGCAGCACGGCCGGATGCGACGGCGTGTAATGCTGGGATACACGCTCGTTTCCTCGGTCAACAGCCAACAGGTATTGCACGAGATCGTTCGTGCCAATGCTGATAAAATCCACCTCGCGGCAGAAGTCTTTCACTTGGATCGCCGCGGCCGGCGTTTCGAGCATCATGCCGATCGGAATCGGGTTCGTGATCTTGATCCCTTCTTCCTCCAAGTCTTCTAACGCGTCGTTGACCGTCATCTGGGCCTGGCGAAACTCCATGATGCTGCTCACCAGCGGAAACATCAGACGAACTTGCCCGTGGACCGACGCCCGAAGAATCGCGCGCAACTGGACCTTGAACATGTCAAGGTTCTGGAGGCTGTATCGGATCGAGCGCAGCCCGAGCATCGGGTTTCGCTCTTCAATATAATTCTGCCGTTGCGTGTACTTGTCGGCACCCAGGTCAAACGTGCGAATCGTGACCGGGTGGCCCGCTACGCCCTGAATCGCTTGAGAATAGGCCTCATACTGTTCTTCTTCGTCTGGAGCGCTTTCCGGGCGAAGAAACAGGAACTCCGTTCGATAGAGCCCGACGCCGTCCGAACCCCTGTCCATACCGGTTTGGGCCTCGCTGGGAAACTCAATGTTGCTCATGAGGTAGACGCGCTCGTCGTCCGTCGTCACGGCGGGGAGATCGCGTAGCTCGCTCAACTCTTCAGTCAAACGTCCGTGCGCGATTTGCTTCTCACGGTATTCCGCAAGCGTTTCTTCGGTGGGGTTGGCGATCACCAGTTGGTTCGTGCCATCAACGATAATCGTGTCGCCGCCGCTGATCCGCGTGGACACGTCGTTCAGCCCGACCACACCGGGATGCCCCCATGACCTCAGCAAGATGGCCGTGTGCGAGGTGGCCGCTCCAGCGTCCATCGCCACGCCGACCACTTTGGTGCCCGATAGCTGCGCCGTTTGTGTGGGCGTCAGGTCGTGTGCAATGAGGATGACCGCTTTGGTTAGATGTGCGAGATCTTCACGCGTTTCGCCGAGGATATTGCGCAACAGGCGACGCTCGATATCGCGAACGTCTTTGATGCGCTCCGCCAGCAGCGGATCCTTCATTTGCATGAAGCGCCTTTGGTAGTTGCGCATCACCGTGCTGGTGGCGTAGGCTGCAGACGCCTGTTTTTCCTTGATGAGATCTTCGATGCTTTTTCTGAGCTGTTCATCCTCAAGCACGCCAACGTGCCAATCGAACACATCGGCCGCATCACGCCCCAGGTTCGACCGCAACTGCTGGGTTTGCGCCTGGACTTCACTGACGGCGGTGTCAAAGGCGTTGCTGAGACGCTCCAACTCGTCACCAACGGCATCCGAGGGGACAGACCGGTAGGGGATGCGGTAATCCTCTGCGTCAAGGATGACCGCTTCACCGATGGCTACACCGGGTGATACTGAAATGCCCCGAAGAGTCTCCATGTGTCTTGTGTACCGTTGCGGATTGTCGGGTGTGGATGATAGGGGTCCACCCGCTGTAAGGGGCTACCGCATGCCTGCGCACCACCATCAAGATCGACCAGCCGCAGCACGGCTTCTGCCGAAGCCTCAGGCTTGGTCCGATGACGCTCGCTGGGTTTGCGGGACGGCTACGATGCTGATGCGGTCGGAGGATCTCCAGAGGGAGAACTGGCCGGGTTCTCCATCCCGGATTCGACCAGTGACGTCAGTGCGGCCACCGCCTCGTTGGCGTCGTCGCCTTTCGCCGAGATCCGTATCACGCAGTTTTGCGTGGCCTCGAGAAGCATCATTTCCATCGCGCTCTTGCCGTCGAGCGATTCGCCGCCGAGTGTGATGTTGCAGACGCTAATCGTCGATCCAAACGTCGACGCTACGTCTACGAAACGCATCACTGGGCGCGCATGCAACCCTTCCTTGGTCGTGACCGCGACTTCTCCAACTGCCTCGGTCACTTGATCCGACAATCCTTTTCGCCTTTCGCCTAGTGTAAGTATTCCTCAAAAGAGCCCTCCCGTCTCAAGGGTTCGCTCATTCTTTCATTTCGTCAGCTTCGGCCACGAGGTCCGAAATCGCTTCGACGGTATCAGCCTGTCGGAGGAATCGGCGGAAGTTCTCACGCTGCAAATAGCGGAAGATCTTTTCCATCGCAGCCAAGTGGTCTTCAGGGGTTTCGGCCGGGCTTAACAGGAGCACCACCGAATACACCGGTGCGCGATCCAGCGCGGCGAAATCCACGCCGCGACTGGAACGACCGATCGTGGCCGTCATTGTTTTCACGCAGTCGTGCTTCACATGCGGCACGGCGACGCCCTTGCCAAAACCGGTGCTGCCTTGGTTCTCGCGTGCGATCGCCGCGCGGGTAGCCGTCTCGACCGAATCAGGGTCTAGTGCTCCGTGGTCCGCGAGCGATTGGATCAGCTCTCGAATCACGCCGTTACGATCAGTCGCCGCGAGCTCGGGCACAACGGACGGTCCGTGAATCAGCTCGGATAATCTCATAGGCGAGTCCGTGATATCTAGGGGCCTGTAATGAACGCCAATAGGTCGGCCCAACAAGACCAGCCAAAAATGGCGGCCCAAAAATGGCGGCAATGTTTACGCGATTTCTTCTGGCTCTCCCGAAGCTTCTGGTAATTCCGGAACTTCGGGCTTGCCATCGTGTTTGTGGTGGCGGAGTTTTTCCTTGTGCTTGCGAAGCTGCCGCTCCATCTTGTCGATGATGACATCCACGAGAACCACCGGCTCCGGACCGGTTTCACTGGCTACGAGCGTATGTTTGCGGTCGGCCCGAACAATCAACTCTGCCGTAAATTGGTCTGAATCGAAGTTAAGGACGAACTCCACGTCGTGGATCCGGTCGTAAAAGCGTGGCAGCCTGTTGATCTTTTCCGTTGCATAGTCACGCACTTCGTCGCGGATCTCGACGTGGCGCCCTGTCATCGTGATATTCATTCAATGTCCTTTAGCGTTCTGATTTTCGTGACGCTCTGCACGCCGCCGACGCTAGCACTATTCGCCAAGTCCCTCTGATCCAGAGCCCTTCGGTTCTTCCCTCGGGGCGGCTCCCGTACTAAGGGTCGTGCCGTCCGGGAGCAGGGCACCCGGTTTGATGACACCGCCGCTTATTGTAAACCGCAGCGCTTCATCAATCGAAAGCGACAACGCGATTGTATCACGTCGCGGCACCTGGACCACATACCCGGTGACCGGAGTCGGTGAACTTGGGATAAATAGCGTCACCAAGTCTTCCTTCTCACCGACCACGTCTTGGACGCCACTCAGTGGACCGCCGGTACTTAACGCCAGTGACCACGCCCCCCTGCGGGGGTACTCCACAGCCACCACGCCGGAAAACTCTACCTTTCGCTCCGACAGCAAAAAGTCCGTTACCTGCTTTACGTGCGGATAGATCGCCCGGATGAGCGGAATCCGATACAGCACGCCTTCTGCGGCTCGCCAGCTTGCTCGACCGATGAAGCTGGCCAGGAAAAACCCCATGAAGTATACGAGAATGATCCCGATCAAGAAACCGACAATATCGAGCTTGTATTTTCTGAACGCAATCTGCCACAGGGCATGATTCCGTAAATCTTCAGCGTGCTTTCGCCGCTTCGCTTCGGCGCGGCTGCCATCTCTGGATAGCCCAATATCTCTTAAGGCATTGTTGTGTATGAACTTATGCTCTATCGTCAGGCGGTCGCCGTTCTCGTTCCATTCGTCGATCGGCGTGCCATAGAGCAAAGGGTCATGGTTACGGTCAACAAAGCCCGGCGCAGGCTGGGCGCTAACCCACGAGCAAAGCGTCATCAACCCGTTAGTGATCGGGGTGCCGACGTAGGTATTCACAAGCTGGTACGCCCAAATCAGAATGGCGATCGTGAGAAGCGTAGGAAACAGCGCGGCCAAGCCCCGAAGGAAGAACCGGCGAAAGTCATTCGTGAAGCCTTGGTTTGCCACGCAATCCCTTGCTATTTAATAGCTTAGCATCAACCGCCGCACTGTCGTCGCGCCTACCACGTCAGCATCTACTGCGGTCAGATTAGCCTAGTGTACTCTATTTTCACTGTGCGTCGGCGTCAACGGTTCTACACAACTGCATGCAATTTTCTCGCCAACACGTGGCTGCTCTGCTTATACCGTTTTGTCGTTTGCCGGTCGCGGGGCTCACGTTTACGATGGGGGGCTATGTCAATTGAAATCTACACACAGACAAAGCCCGCGCACTCGCGTAGAACGCTACTTTCGTCGCTTGTGCTGATCTTCGGGACGGGGCTTCTGGCTACCCAAATGACGCAGGCCCGCAGCGCTGGACAGCTTGGGCGTCGCGTCGAACTGAAGGCGATGGGATGTTCCATCAAACCGCTGCGGGGGGCCACCCTCGGAAAGGCGGTTACGCTGCCCCCGTGGAAGGTCCAGATGTTTCACGATCTCGTGAGCCCGTGGATGCCGGCCGACTTCGCCGTGTGGCGCGCCAGTTTGGGCGAGCGGGGCGCATCAGATCGCCTCGCGGCGGAGATATTTGAGGAACTGTTCCGCGACGCGGTTACGGGGGGGGGGCGGCCATCCGGTGTTCGATCACGACAGGTGCTCGTTGGCCCCTATTCTGCCGTCGAAGTGTGGAATGAGGAAAGCGGGATCATTGTTCGCGTCGGTGAAGTGCCTGGGAAGGGCTATATCGCCCTTTCGATGATCTCAGGGAAACCGCTTAAAGACTGGCGAACCGCGTTCGATCGTAGCTGCCGTTCCTTAGAAGTCACGCCCTGACTCGCGTCGCTACCATGCCCTTCGGTGCCACTGAGGGACACGCGATCCAACCCGCCAGCATTTTCTGAAAATATTCTTGGGATCATCTGCTCCCTTGGTATCATGGCGTCCACAGGTTGTCTTAGAGGTTTCGGTGCGGTCACTTCGGTGCTGTTATGCGAGGGCTCACATGGATACACAAGTCCTATCACGCACGTGTTGTCGCAACTTGAACCACACATGCCATGGTGCGTTTACGATGCCGGAGTTAGTCATCGTGATTGGGTTGACGGCGATCACGGCGAGCATGCTTTTCCCAGGGCTTAACGCCGCGCGCGAGCGTGTGCGGCGTGTGGTCTGCGCGAACAACCTCAAGCAGTGGGGCGTGGCGCTGGCTGCGTACCGGCAGGACACTTTTGACTACCTTCCGACCGAAGGCAGCTACTGGGATCTTCATGACCGCGGCACTTGGTTCAACGCGCTGCCGCCCTACCTGGACATACCGGCCTACATAGACATCGAACGCCTTGATGATGAAACGATCAAAGAGTTCCCCGCGTTAAGCACTTGGATTTGCCCCGCAAAGGACCGGACCAATTCGTACAAGAGCTACAGCGGCAAAAACCAGTTTCACTACGGTATGAATCAGGTGTTGGATGGTCTCGGCTCGGAGTCTCGCCCATCTGCTGATACGCCGGGGTTCTTGGACATCAAAAAGCACCTCGGAGCGCATCTGTTCAGAAACCACGTCAATACCGTCTTCATGATCGAGATCGCCGGCAACTCCATGGCCGGCACGCCGCGCAACGTGGCTACGGAGTATCAGCGCAACTTCCGTGGTGCCAGCATGGGTAAGTTTCACGGTGACTATGCCAACATTCTTTACCTGAACGGGACCGTCGGAAACGTCACGACCGATGATCTTGTCACAAATCGTGATTTTAAGAACGGTAGCGTGCTTTGGAACCATCCCCGTCTCTATTGGGGCTACACCCCGTCGCGATGATGACCTACAATTCTTGCGGCTCGAAAACTTATGACCAAGTCGGGCGTGCACGGTGAGATTGTACACGCTTGCGGCGGAGTGATGTCCCGCTCGGTATGTAGAGGTGTATGGGAATTGATCGTAGGCATATTATCAGATAGCCACGGCGACCACGGAATCGTGGCCCGGGCGATGGCGCTGTTTGATTCGCTCGCGGTGGAGCACCTCATCCACTGCGGTGACGTTGGCGGTCAGTCCGTCTTTGATGAGCTCGTAGGCAGGGCGCTGACGTTTGTTTGGGGTAATACGGATTACCCGCCGCCGATCCTCTGCGCCTATGTTGAGAGCGTCGGTTTTGATTTGCCCAGTGCCGAGCCGACCCGCGTCGATCTTGACGGCAAACGGTTCGCCGTCTTTCACGGGCATGAGTTCGGCTTCGACGACGCCATCGGTACGCTCGACGTGGACTACATCCTCCACGGCCACACGCACTGCCAACGGGATGATCGCTGCGGCGCGCAGCGCATTATCAACCCCGGTGCGCTCCACCGCGCCCGAAGAAAAACCGTGGCCACCCTAGACACCGCCACCGACCAGCTTACTTTTCACGAAATCGCTTCCTGACGCGAGTGACCCCGACGTGCGATCGTGTTCGTGACGACCCGTAACGTGCCATAGTTCCATGGCGACGCCCGCTACCGAAAAAAAAGAAAGAAATCTTGTCAGGTTTCGTGCTCCCGGGCGACCAATGCTGAGACGTACGGCCCGGTGCCGTACGAAAACAGGATTCGATTTTTTTGAACGGGAGAGTCTGATGAGAACCATGTTGATTGCTGTATTGTCGTGTGGGTCCGTACTCGGTCTGACTGCTGGCGCGCGAGCTGGAGATGGCGGACGAGATGGAAAAGGGATTACCTATGAAATTTCCTTCACCAACATGACGCACGGCGTGATTCTGACGCCGCCGATTTTTTCCCTGAGCCGGGACAAAATCAACGTGTTTACCCTCGGTGAACCGGCCAGCCTTGGTTTGGAAATGGTCGCCGAGGGCGGCGCAACGGATGAGCTTCGGGCGGAGCTGGAGGCTGAGGGTGTGCAGGACCTGTTTCAGATGATGGCTCCGGTCATGCCGGGGGCGACGATCACGGTGAGGCTCGAAGGTGACAGGAAATCACGGCTCAACGTGGCTTCGATGTTGCTGCCGACGAACGACGGCTTCGTGGCGATGAACGGCCCGCGCGTGTTCAAGAAGTCGGGCGCGAAGGTGTTTTACCTGAAGGCATACGATGCCGGCACCGAAGAGAACGACGAAACGTGCGCCAACATTCCCGGTCCACAATGCGGCGGCGAAGGGTTCAATGCCGATGGCGGCGAGGGGTTCGTCGTGCCCCATGCCGGGATTCACGGTGAAAGCGAGCTGACACGCAAGGCCTACAACTGGGGTGAACCGACGGCCATCATCACCGTCAGCATCGTTCGCGATGATGATTAGTATAGGCGGGGTCTAATCACTCGGGGGCTGTTGATCGTGGGGCTAAGGTCGGTGTCGGTTGAAGAACCGGCACCGACCGGC
>JAJRSR010000253.1 GCA_024278695.1 Planctomycetota bacterium
AGTTGCCAGGTAAACGCAGGCAGGAAGGCCACCGCTACAAAGAAACCGGCCAACTCATCCCACACAATTTTTCGGCTGTCCTTTTCCCCCAAGATGACATCACCGCGAGCATGGATCCAGACGGAGGCCAAGCAGAACACGATCACGGTTCCCACGTAGACCGACACAGACCAAGGGTTCATCAGATAGAACAGCGGCACGCCCACGACGCCCACGGTCACCGTCCCGGATGCCGGCATGCGACCGAGTGGCCCCAATGCGCCAACGAGGAGCAGACCCCGGGCACTTGTCGTGAGATTGGTTTCCGGACGCGGTTCGTTCATCGTAGGCATCGTCCCCGGAGATGGCACATGCTGCAACCATCCGTGTGATCCTGCGGTCGGTGTTATCCGTGCAGGAAATGTGGACCAAGCCTGAGAACCCGCGTCACGGATTACCTGCCGACGCAGCGTTGAAACGGCGATTCTTGCCGCCGGAAACAACGAGCCGATCGGCGGCTAGCGGTAACGCAATAGTAACAACACGAATAGACCCTTGCTTTGCCCCTGTTCGCAGCATTATAAACACTATTGTAGCACGTTGCGAAGGGGCAGAAGTTGGTTGATGTTCGCGGGCGTGTTGGTCGATTGTGGGAGTGTGGCTGGACCGCCGCGTCTCGCGGTTGAAAGGTGGCTACGAAACGCGGTGCCTCATTGACAGAGCCGCATAGTTCAAGATGAAGGGAAGTGAACGAATGACTGCGAAACATGTAGTGAAGAGCCTTGCGGTACGCCGCAGCGTCGTTACCGCTGCCATTGCGCTCGGCGTGGTGTTCGGCTTGGTATCGGGTGTCATGGCTGATGCTGGCAAGAAAGGTAGCAAGTCGAAGATCCAGCGAACTGTCCCGCGTCCTACGAACTTGGTTGGACAGCAGACCTACCAAGCGCCTATCACGCGTCCCACCGTGCCGACAGATTCGGTCACCGGTCCGCACGCCGTGATTGAGGTGACCGAGCCGACTCATGACTTCGGTGTCAAATGGATCGGGCCGAAATTCGACCACACGTTCGTCATCAAGAACGCTGGTGACAAGACGCTCGAGATTTCCCGCGTGAAGCCGAGCTGCGGTTGCACCGTTGCGGGTAACTATCCGCGTAAGATTGAGCCTGGTCAGAGTGGTGAGTTCCCGTTCTCGATTGCAAGCACCAAGCTTCGTGGCCGATTCACCAAGTCGATCACGATCAGTTCGAATGACCCTGTCACTCCGGATCTTCGTTTGCAGCTCAAGGGTGAGGTCAAGCGCTACGTTGATGTCTCTCCGGCGAACGCCAACTTCGGCAAGATCGTCGGTCAAGCGGCCTCGACGCGCATCCTCAACATTACGAACAACACTGACAAGCCGCTAAACGCTCTTGTGGCACCGGCCAGCGACGGGCAGTTTACTTACGAAATGGTGGAGACCGAAAAGGGCCAGAAGTTTGAGCTTCGCGTCACGGCGAATCCGCCGTTTAAACCGGGTGCGCTCAAGAGCAATGCTGTCATCAAGACGAATATCGATGAGCAGAAGGAAATCAAGATCGTCGCGCGGGCTACGGTGCCGGCGCGTCTTGACCTTCAGCCGTCCGTGATCTCCCTCCGCCCCGAAAAGGCGAGGTCTGGTGCCAAAGGGGTGTCGCGGGTGGTTCGTTTTACGAACTATGGTCCGACCGAGGTGAAGATACTTTCCGCCACGATTGATGACCCATCTGTCACCGCTACCGTGAACGAGCGTACGCCCGGCAAGGCCTACACCGTTCTCCTACAGTTCCCGAAGGACTATAAGGTTCCAGCCGGCGGCAAGACGCTCACGATCAAGACGGATGACAAAGAGCAACCCACGCTGGCCGTGAGGATTCAAGGTCCGCGTACACAGACCGCGAAGCGTCGCCCGGCCGAGGAATTGGTCGGCCAGAGCGCTCCGAGCTTTGCCGTCAAGACGACCGATGGTAAGTCCGTCGGCAATGCTGATTTCAAAGACACCGTGACGATTTTGGACTTCTTTGCGGTGAACTGTGGCTTCTGCAGCAAGCAGATTCCGCGGCTTGAAACCGTTCGCCAGAAGTACGAAGGCAAGCCCGTTCGGTTCATCGCCGTGGCTGAGACCATGCGTAAGCGTCCAAGCGACGCTGATGTCCATGCCAAGCTGGATACACTCGGATTCAAAGGCGAGCGTGTGCTTGACCTGGATAACAAGATCGGTCCGATGTTCAAGGCCACCAGCTTCCCGACGATGGTGGTCATCGGTAAGACCGGAAAAGTCGAGGCCGTGAACGTCGGTAACGTCGGTGATCTCGAGTCACGCGTGGCCGGTCAGGTTGATGCGCTCCTAGCGGGTCGGGCGCTGCCGCGCATCGCCGCTGCTCCCGCAAAGAAACCCGCCGAAAGGAAGGACGCAAACTCCTTGATCGGTAAGTCCGCTGGTGCGTTCACCGCCACCACGCTCGGTGGTAAGTCGATGTCTAGCGCGGACTTCGCCAAGCATCCCGCGACGATTCTCAACTTCTTCGCCGTCAACTGTGGCTACTGCAAGAAGCAGATCCCGCGATTGGAGACAGTTCGTCAGAAGTACGAGGGTAAAGGCATTCGTTTTGTCAACGTCAGCCAGAAGATGCGTAAAGAGTTTAGCACCGAGGAAGTCGTTAAGAAGATGACCGATCTCGGCTACAAGGGCGAGGTTGTGGTCGATCATACGAACACCATCGGCGGTAAGTTCTTCGCCCGCGGATTCCCGACCATGGTTGTCGTCGGCAAGGATGGTAAGGTCGGTGCGGTCAACGTCGGCAACATCGGTGACCTCGAAAAGCGGCTCGGCGATCAGCTTGACGCGGCACTCGCCGGCAAGCCTTTCCCGAAGTACGCCACCGCCAAGCCGAAATCGCGCGTTCGTCCTGCTGAGGGCACCGTCGGCAAGCCGGCCCCGAGCTTTTCCCTGACCACACTTACTGGAAAGTCGATCGGAAGTGACGGCTTCAAGAACCACCCGGCCACCGTGTTGAACTTTGTGGCACCGAACTGTGGCTTCTGTAAGCGTCAGCTTCCCAATGTCGAAAAAATCCGAACGACCTATGAGGCCAAGGGTGTCCGCTTCGTCAATGTGTCGCAGACCATGCGGAAGGAATACTCGGTCGAAGAAGCCCACGGGATCTTCACGAAGGCGGGCTCCGGAATGGAGTTTGCAGAAGACAAGGGGAATGCGGTTGGGCGTTCCTATAAGGCGACCAGCTTCCCGACGATGATCGTTGTCGGCCGGGATGGCAAGATCGCTAACGTCAACATCGGCGCGAAGCAGAATATCGATACGCTCCTCAGTGGGCAGCTCGACAAGCTGATCGCGAAGAAGTAAGCGGTAGATTCCGCAGCGTAGTAAGAAAAAAGGCCCTGTCGCTCCACATGGAAGCGGCAGGGCCTTTTTCATATTGTAGCGATTCTGATGGACCGATCGAGTCGCGTACGACCCCGGGCCGCAGGCTTCAGACAGTGCGGTGTATCGAAAGCAGGGGGGCTTGGTATCAGAGTACCCTAAAGGATACCAGCGCCGAAGCCGCCATCATCGTCGTCATCAACCTCTGCGAGTGCCGGTGTTGGTTCCGGTTCAGCGACCGGTGTCGGTTTGACGACTTCGACCTTTTCGGTCTCGGCCGGTTCGTCATCAAACACAGGCCAACTGCCGCTATCGCCAGCATCCGCGACCGGTTCTGGTTCCGGTTTAGGTTCTGGTTTGCAAGCCGGTTTCGGCTCGGGCTTTGGTGCTGCTTTCGGAGCGGGTTCGGGCTTCGGCTCTGGGCGATGGGCGGGCGTTTCCGATCGAGCCGGCTCAGCCTTCTCCGGTTCTTCTCGCCGTTCGGGTTTCTCTGAGCGCTCGCGACGCGGCGCGGGTGAGCTGCCACCTTTCAGGTCCGCGATGATCGCATCGTATTCACTGAGTTCCAGCGGCTGGATATCATCCATCTCGCGTTCGGGCTTGCTACGTTTTTCCCGGCGCGGCTCACGCTTCTCACGCGGCGGCTTGGACTCCCGAGGTGCTGCCGCTTCGCGTGGTGTTTCCTGTTCGGTGTTTTCGCCACCGGTTTGTTCTAGCTCAGTCTGGAACGCTTCGAGCACGCCGGACTGAACGATCTCGCGAAACTCCGGCGTAATCGGATGGGCGAGGTCTTTGTGCAGGCGTGAGCGACCATCCGTATCGGATTGGGCACGTGGCGGCGGCACACTTTTGCCGCAGTTGTTGCAATACGAGGCCTTGAGATGGTTCTTTTGGCGGCAAGCCGGGCAGTGGGCCGACATCTTCCGAGAGGGCATCGCCACAAAAAGACCGTTCGTGCCGTCCACGACCTTAACATCGCGAACCACAAAGCACTCATCAAAAGTCACCGTACACACGGCTTTGAGCCGGTCGCCCGAATCATGGATGAGTTTCACGCGTACGCCTGAGATTTCCATTCACTTACTCCTTGGTGCGGATCGGACACGCGCCAAACGGCACGGCCACCACCTGTGTTGTTAGACTGCTGATTTTTTCTTCGATGGTCCTTGCTGTGCAGCGAGCGGCCTTTTCTTCGTCGTATAGCCGAAACAGCGTAGCGCCTGCGCCGCTCACACGAAATGTGCCCAAGTCTAGTGCCGTTACCGCGTCGAAGGCGCTGCAAACCTCCGGGGCCACGGTAAAAACGGCAGGTTCCAAATCATTTGTCGTTAAGTCCATGATCGCGCTGGCGCGGGTAGCCGCGAGCAGGGCGTTTTGATGCCGCCCCCCGTCCCCAGGGGCAGGCGATTGGGACCACGCCTGATACACGTCCGGCGTCGGCACGATGGTCTGGACACACGCCAGCACGACCCACCCGGACCACGAAAGCTGCACCGGTGTCACGTTTTCACCTCGACCGGTGATGACGGCACTCGGCAAGGCAAAAAACAGCGGGACGTCCGAACCGATCACCGCACCATGCCGCGCAAGTCGCTCATCAGAAAGGCCCAGCGACCAGAGTGCGTTGCAGAGCCTCAACGCGCCAGCCGCGTCGCTGCTGCCGCCGCCCATCCCACCACCGACGGGAATCACCTTGTGCAACTCGAAAGAGATGCCGTGCGGTACCGCGTACTCGTCCTGCAACAACCGGGCTGCACGGACCGCTAAATTGTCCGCTGACACCAATGCTGAATCGTCGCATCGGATGCTGATGGTACCGTCGTTTGTCTTCGTGGCAGCGAGCGTGTCGCACAGATCGACACCTACCACCAGCGAATCGAGTTCATGAAACCCGTCTTCGCGAGGGCCGAGCACGGAGAGCGTCAGATTAAGTTTGGCGGCCGCATAAACGGAAATTGTGGCCAAGGTTTTCTCCGGCGCGATCGCAACCATCAGAGTGTCCAAAATCCAAGTTGTGTGCTGCTACGACCCGCGAGTCGCGTTCGGCCAGCCCTTTCACCGCAGGCGGCACTTTGTAAGTGCCCAATCTCCCATATACGGTCAGTCGCCAGCTTACGCGAATCCCCAGGCTGAAGTCCATCGTAGACCCAGCGAAGGACGTGTCAAGAAACGTTCACGGTACCGTCAGGAGGTTCGTAGCGGCCCATCCACCTGCCTACGAAGGCTCGACTATTATGGTACGGACGCGGCACCTCACGTCCGATACGTCGCTTCGGTGTTGTTTCCTGTGACGCCATGTTTCGCGTTTGCATCATACCCGCCCAGACGGTCCAGCCAATGGGTTTCGCGAGGTGCCGTAACTAGCCATTTTCCAGTGGGTTATGGTGTAATCGTTAATGTCACACCCTCCGGTACCCCCTATGCCCAAGTCAGGACGGATCGACTCCGTGTCCATCCAAGCAGAATCGATGAGAGGGGGCAGAGCAATGGAAGGTGTGCAGTCAGTAGGTACGAGCAGCGCTGGTCAGGTCACGGCTGGG
>JAJRSR010000254.1 GCA_024278695.1 Planctomycetota bacterium
CGATATCCTGCTTCCATACCGGTACATCCTGCCCGATGCCACGGTCGGTGGTTCTCGGACCCGCGTCACTACCGCCAGTGCTAGACTTACGGGTGTCATTCCCGGTCCCAATCTGATCACGGTTGATTGCGTGGATTCTACTCCTGACTGCAACATGGATGGAATCGGCGATACCTGTCAGATTGAGAACAATGACTGCAACCTCAACAATGTCCCTGACGATTGCGATGCTGATCTCAACGATTGCAACGCGAACACGGTTCCCGATGATTGCGACATTGCGGATCTTACGAGCGATGATTGCAACGGTAATGGTATTCCCGACGAATGCGAGCCGGACTGCAACGGTAACAATGTCCCGGACGATTGCGATATTGCGGATCTTACGAGTGATGATTGTAACGCTAACGGTGTTCCCGACGAATGCGATGTTGCGGCGCTTACAAGCCCGGACTGCAACGGTAATGGCATTCCCGACGAATGTGATGTTGCGGATATGACAAGCCCGGACTGCAACACCAATGGTGTTCCCGACGAATGCGATGTTGCGGATATGACAAGCCCGGACTGCAACGCCACCAATGTTCCCGACGAGTGCGAGCTTGAAGCCAATGACTGCAATGCGAACTTGGTTCCCGATGACTGCGAGCTTGTTGCGAACGACTGCAACAGCAATAACATTCCCGACGAGTGCGAAGCAGACTGCGACGAGAACATGATTCCCGACGAATGCGATATTGCCGCTGATCCGAGTCTGGACTTGGACCTGGATGGGATTATTGATTCCTGCACGGTGGTAGTGCCTGGTGCATTGACTGGAACCGGTGAGGTCGCAAAGACCAACCGGTACTTGCGTTTTTTCGCGCTGCCGTCACCCGGTGTCGTGCAGGAGGTGATTCGCGTGCGTCTGATCAGTCTGGATGGGTTCGTGGTGCCGACGCCTGATGTTCTCTACTTAGGGCCACCGACCCAAGCACCTGATGAGGATAGTTCGCAGCCCACCCAAACGTTTACGGTTGCGCGGCTTCAGTGTGAGCCTTATGCGCATGCATGGGATGCGGAGGGCGTGATCTCCGCGTATGGTGGCGAGATCATACCGAATTCGGTTTACGAGGTGCAACGCGCTAGCGGTGACTGTCCTAACTTCGAAGCAGACAACTGCTGGTCGCCTGCGATCACGATCACGACGGCGTGGTTTGCCGACGTGGTTGCCGTCTTTTTCGAGAATCCCGGTGACATCCAGCCTGACTTCCAGGACATCTCTGCAGCCGTGCAGAAGTTCTTGGCGTCGCCGGGGGCACCGATCAAAGCGATTGCCCAAGTTCAACCCAACGTCGCATTCCCGAGTCGTCCAATCGACTTCAAAGATATCAATGCCTATGTACAAGCGTTCCTCGGTGCGACCTACTCCGAACTGTCGTTCGCTACCGGTCCCTGCGTGTGCCCTTCGTTGGTGACCTGCGGCGTGACGTCGTGTTTTTCAGATGCCTCATGCGGTGGCGGCTTCTGCATCGACGGCTTCTGCACGGATTCATGTGGGCGATGCAGCCCGTAGCCACGGTGTCGTCCTCGAAAGTGGAAAGTTTGGTACTTTGCAGCCCAAGCCACGTGCTCCCGACACCGTGTCGGGGGCACGTGTTGCAGGCTCGGATGTTTACCAACCAGTTGTGGCGGTTTATCGAGCGCGGAACGTCGCCTCGGATACCTCCAAGGTCTGGCACACCGACGCAATATCCTTGCCCTCGGATAACAACCGAGCCGCATTCCGAAGCTTGCGAATGATCTGCTCCGGAGTGTGTCGCTTACGTTTCATCTTCGAGTCCTCCTGTCCGATCAACGGGCTGCTGGGACTCTCGTAACCCCTGGATCAGGATTTGGATAGCAGGCTAGGCCCCCGTCGCCACGCTGGAATAACTGCCACCGTGTAGATGACCGAACGCTTACTGGCCGAATGTGTATGCGACCACCGCCTTCTCCAATGGGCGGAGCACAGCACGGGCCTTGCGTGGTGCGGCTTGTTTCGTGTGTTAATGCCAAATCCGTGCGAGCGAGCCGAGGCGTACGGGGTCGGGTGCGGACCAGACGAGGAAGAACATCGCCTCCCGTGCAAGCCTTTGGGCCGGGTGGTTGGATAGGTAGCCGGTGCCTTTGGATAGCGTCATGAGCGTCGTGGCCAATCGGACGAGGAGGGCGTTGACGTCGGCTCGGATTTCGCCGCTGGGGATTTCGGCTGTTGGGTCGTTGAGTCGGTCGGCCGCCCCGTGAATGCGGTCTCGCACGGATTCGTATTGGGGCTCGATGGTTTCTGACAGCAGCGCGCCCGCGCCGTCGAGGTTTGTGGATAGCTTCCGTACGTCGTCAAGCATCGCGGTGGCCAACCCGAATCCCACGCTCGACACCTTTAGCGGTTTCACCGGTGCGCGCAGCGCCAGCACCTTCTCGGTCGGTCCGCGCATGAGTTCATGCGTTGAGAGCCGCACGCCGTTGCACCGCACTTCGCTGGTCCAGCTCGCCCGCAGCGCCATCAGTTCCATCGGCTCCCCCGGCGCGAGGCCTTCGGCACGGGTGGAGACGCAGCCGAGTACCTGTCGGCCATCGTCCAGCACGGCACCCGTGACGATGTAGTCGGCCTTGCCCGCACTGGTGACCCACGGCATCACGCCGTCGAGGAGGAAGCCGTCGCCGTCTGGCGTGGCGCGCAGGGCGATCCCAGCGTGCCTGCGTGACGTGGTGAGTTGGCTGATGCCGACGGTGGCCAGTGCGTCACCGGTGGCGCATTTCGCTAGCACTTCTGCGGCCATCGCTTCGTTGTCGCAGCCGCCGAGCAGCTCGCATGCGGCGTCATGTTGGGTGAGGATCAGGGCGACCGTGATGCTGCCGGCACCAATCGCCTGATAGGATTTGAGTTGGTCGAGCGGTGGGGTGTCGCAGCCGCCGTGGGCACGGGCGATCACATTCCCGAACCGGTCAGCCTCTTTCAGTATACGTAAGGCGTTCGCAGGCCAGGCTGCCTCGTCGGAGGCGTCGTCGATTCGCCGCAGGGCATCGCGGAGTGCGGTCAGGTCCACCATGTTCATATCCATTCTTTCAGGTACATGCCAATCCGGCGGTATTGTAGCGGCTCTCCGCGCCGCCAACATAGCGGTAACGCCGCCGTTGACTGAGACCCGTCGGCTTGGGTGGGGCAATTCGCGTTCCCCGTAGCTAAAGCGCGGGCACCCTGGAGCGAGCGGGTCCACTAGGCTTGCACCGAAAAAGCGGCTACAGTACCAACGATGGATGTCATACAGAGTAAACTCAAGACTTCGGACCCCGTGTTTATCGAGAATCGGGACCAGATGTTGTCGCATGTAGCCGAGATGCAGGCGCATTTCCGCCAAGTCAAGCAGGGCGGCGGCGAGTCGGCCGTCGCCAAGCACACCAAACGCGGCAAAATCTTCGTACGCGAGCGTATCGAACGGCTCGTAGACCCGGACACACCATTCTTGGAGTTCAGTGCGCTGGCGGCCCACGAGATGTACGACGGTCGGGCCGCGTCGGCTGGCGTGGTGACCGGTATCGGGCGGGTTAGCGGGCGGCTTTGCGTCATCGTGGCCAACGATGCCACCGTCAAAGGTGGATCGTATTACCCGTTGACGGTCAAGAAGCATCTCCGTGCCCAGGAGATCGCCCAAGAGAACCACCTCCCGTGTATTTATCTCGTGGATTCGGGCGGAGCGTTTTTGCCGCTACAGGCGGATGTGTTCCCGGATAAGGAGCACTTCGGTCGGATTTTCTACAATCAAGCTCAAATGTCGGCGCTGGGTATCCCGCAAGTTTCGGTGGTCATGGGGTCTTGCACGGCCGGCGGTGCCTATGTCCCCGCCATGAGCGACGAATCCGTGATCGTCAAACAGCAGGGTACGATTTTCCTGGCCGGTCCGCCGTTGGTTAAGGCTGCGACCGGTGAGGAGGTTTCCGCAGAGGACTTAGGCGGCGGCGATATTCACTGCCGTACGTCCGGCGTGACGGATCACCTTGCGGAGAACGACGAGGACGCGTTGGCCATCACCCGGCAGATCGTCGAGCACCTCAACACGAAACCGCCGACCAAGCTCGACATGCGTCCGCCGGAGGAGCCGCTGTACGATCCGGCCGAAATCTACGGTGTGATTCAGAAAGATATTCGCAAGCCTTATGACGTGCGCGAGGTCATCGCCCGGGTTGTGGACGGCAGCCGCTTTCACGAGTTCAAATCGCTCTACGGCACGACGCTCGTGGCCGGGTTCGCTCATATCTGGGGGTATCCGGTTGGGATACTCGCCAACAACGGCGTGCTCTTTTCCGAAAGCGCGCTCAAGGCGGCTCACTTCGTGGAGATGTGTTCGCACCGTGGCGTGCCGCTCGTGTTTTTGCAGAACATCACCGGGTTCATGGTTGGCAAGGCGTATGAAGAGGGCGGCATCGCGAAGGATGGCGCGAAGATGGTGGCCGCCGTGGCGAATGCGGCCGTGCCGAAGTTTACCGTGATTATTGGCGGCTCGTACGGCGCGGGTAACTACGGCATGTGCGGCCGGGCTTACTCGCCGCGTTTTTTGTGGATGTGGCCTAACGCACGCATCTCTGTCATGGGCGGGGATCAGGCCGCCAACGTGCTGCTTACGGTTAAAAAGGATCAGCTCGAAGGCACCGGCGCTGAGGCGATGACGCCGGATCAGGAAGAGGCATTCAAGAAGCCCACGCTGGAAAAATATAGCGAAGAGAGCAGCGCCTACTACAGCACGGCGCGCCTGTGGGATGACGGCGTGATCGACCCGGCCGACACGCGTACGGTGCTGGGCCTCGGGATCGCCGCGTCGCTTCAGGCACCCATGCCAAAGCGCCGCGTCGGTGTGTTTCGGATGTAGTGGTGATCGGGTGTGGCGCGTTAGGGATGCGGCTGCTGCTCGTGCCGTGGTCGCCGTGGTTGGTGATGGGTAATCGTAGTGGTTGTTGTGCGGCGGTACGGTTTCGGAGGTTTTAGTCATGGCACAGTTTGTTGGTACGACCCATCAAGACGGTGTGGCCACCGTTACGCTGACGCGCGCCGAGTTGCATAACGCTTTTAACGAAGTCGTGATTGAAGAGTTGACCCGGGCGTTTCGCGATTTGGATCAAGATGTCAAGACGCGGCTTGTCGTGCTCGCCGCAGCGGGCAAGTCGTTCTGTGCCGGTGCGGATATCTACTGGATGAAGCGCATGGTGGACTACACGTTTGAGGAGAACGTGGCCGACGCGAATCTGATGGCCGACATGCTTCGGGCCATTCGCGAGTGTAGTAAGCCGGTTGTCGCGCGGGTGCATGGTGCTGCGATCGGCGGTGGCGTGGGTTTGGTTGCCGCTTGCGATATGGCCGTCGCGGTTCGATCGGTAGTTTTTTCTTTGAGTGAAGTTCGTCTTGGTATTCTCCCCGCAGTGATTTCACCTTACGTGCTGGAAAAGATCGGCCCCGGTGCGGCGCGTCGCTACGGCGTGACGGCCGAGCGGTTCGACGGCACTGAGGCTAAGCGGATCGGTCTGATTAGTGAATCCGTCGAGACGCCGGAAGAACTGGACCCCTGGATCGCCGGTATTGCCAAGGCTGTTAAGGGTAACGGTCCCAAGGCCGTAGCCGCGTGCAAGAAGATTCTCAGCGACGTCACGGGCGTGCCGTGGGCCGACGTGCAGGCTCTGACGACGAAACGCATTTCGGAGCTGCGCGTCTCCGAAGAGGGGCAGGACGGGCTCAAGGCTTTCCTGGAGAAGCGAAAGCCGGGTTGGGTATCGTCGGAGGAGTCGCCGCTTATGTTCAAAAAGATATTGATTGCCAATCGGGGTGAGATCGCCGTTCGCATCACGCGAACCGTCCAGCAGATGGGCGTTGGTGTGATCGCGGTTTTTTCCGATCCTGACCGGCTCGCACCGCACGTGGTCTGTGCTGATGAGGCCTACGCCTTGGCCGGTGAGTCCGCCGCAGACACCTACCTGCGCGGCGACAAGATCATCGAGATTGCGAAACAGCACGGCGCAGAAGCGATTCATCCGGGTTACGGGTTTCTTTCAGAAAATGCGGCGTTTGCTCAGGCGTGCGGTGATGCCGGTCTCACATTCATCGGTCCGACACCCGAGGTCATCCGTTCGATGGGTGATAAGCTCACCGCGAAGAAAAAGTTCGAGCAAGCCGGCGTGCCGGTCGTGCCGGGTTGGTCGGGCGCTGGTGATGATCCGGTGTATGTGATGCGGGGAGAGGCCGATCGCATCGGCTATCCCGTGCTGGTGAAGGCGGCTGCCGGCGGTGGCGGCAAGGGCATGCGCGTCGTGGCATCGGCCGAGGAATTAGCCGCTGCGATCGACGGCGCGCGGCATGAAGCTGGTGCCGCGTTTGGCGACGCACGTGTGTTTTTGGAAAAGTTCATCATCCGGCCGCGTCACGTTGAGATACAGATCTTTGGTGACACTCACGGTAACGTCGTGCATTTGTTTGAGCGCGAGTGTTCCGTGCAGCGGCGGCATCAGAAGATCGTAGAGGAATCACCCTCGCCGGCTGTGTCGGACTCGCTTCGTGAAGAAATGGCTGCGGCCGCCGTTCGCGCGGCACGGGCTATTGGTTATACCGGTGCGGGTACGGTTGAGTTTATGGTTGATGATGCGGGGTCGTTTTATTTTTTGGAAGTCAACACGAGGTTGCAGGTCGAGCATCCGGTTACGGAGATGATTACCGGTTGTGATCTGGTCGCCGCCCAGCTTGTGGTGGCCTCCGGTGGCGAGCTTCCGTTTTCTCAAGATGATCTGCAGCGCCGGGGTCACGCGATCGAGTGCCGCATCTATGCCGAAGACGCCTCGCGTGGTTTCATGCCTTCCATCGGTACGCTGGGTGTGTATGAGCCGCCGGTGGGCCCAAACATTCGTGTTGATAGCGGCGTGGTCCAGGGTTCTTCGGTGACGGTTCATTATGATCCGATGCTGGCGAAGCTGGTTGTCTGGGGAGCCTCACGCGATGAATCATTGGCTCGTATGCGGTGGGCGTTGCAGCGGTATCCGATTCTCGGTGTGACGACGAACGTTGATTTTTTGCAGGCGCTGATCGAGCACCCCAGCTTCGTAAAGGGTGAGGTCCACACGCAGTTCCTTGATGAGACGACGGTCGCGCCGCCATCGACGGACGACCCGCCGGATGAGGCGCTGATCGCCGGGGCGTGGGCGCTGTCGCGCAAGTCGAAACGGCGCGGCGCTGCCGCTGAGCTCACAACGGCAGCCGGACCGTGGGACGCAGGCGCTAGCTGGAGGATGACGCGATGAGCCGAGTGAATTTCATGCGTGTCGACGGGGAAACGCTGGCAGAGGTACAGCCCGAACACGCGCCGACGGGTGGTGCGTTCGCCTATGTCGTACATGTGCGTGATCATCGGTGCGGTGTGGAGATCGACGCCACTGTCGATCACGGTGGGCAGCTTCGCTTGGGTGGCAAGGTTGTGCCGTTTTACACCTGCCG
>JAJRSR010000255.1 GCA_024278695.1 Planctomycetota bacterium
CGTACGGCTCGTAGCGGTACTGCACGACCTGATGGTAGAACGGCCACACGATCGACACGACGTTGTAGTTCGCGTCCTGAACGACGCCGTACAGCTCGTCCCCGTCCTCGTAATACAACCCGACCAGCTCATCGATGTAGTTAGAACGGGAGACATGATCGAGCGCAGGCCGCTACCCGTATGCCCCGCGGCCAATGTCGTGCAGAGCACGACCTACGTGGCTCGAAATGATGGACGTGCCGGGAGCGTGATCGAACGTCGGCGGCATGCCATAGCATGCCCTACCGGGTGGCGGCAACTACCTTTGCGCAATACTACCTTCGCGCGACTTTGCTTTAGTTTTCCTGGTGCAGCGCGGCGTAGTGTTTGCGAATTTCATCGGCCGTGATGCGGTGCGCGGCGGGCGTGAAGTGGCCGTCGTGGCGGAAGTAGGTCTTGTCGATCGGCTCTTGAAGCAGCGCCGGGGTCAGATCGACGAATCGAATCCCCAAGTCCTTCATGATGGTGGCCGCGTGCTTGGCGGGTGTGGCCGGGTCGCCCTTGATCTCGGGTGGTTCTCCGGCTGCCCTGCGGCGCGCCTCCCCGATGGCGTCGCGCGTGGGGATGATGACGACGTCCAGCGCCACGCCGTGGCTTGAGCAGGCCTTGGAGATCCGAGCAAACTCATCACGGTAGGCCTTGAGCGCGTCCTTGAGAATGCCACTTTCCCAGTTCTTCTCGTCGAGCATGACCTCACGAAAACCGGGAGCCTCGGGTGCTGGCACGGCCCGGTGGTAGACGCGTGACACCAGCCGGTACAGATGAGAAGATCGCTTGATGAGACCGCGCAGGTCGGTGCGGCGCTTCAGGATGCGGTCGGCCACGCCCACGTCCTCGGCCTTCCAAACGCAGTCGTGAAAATCATTACCCATGTAGGTCACGACGAGCACACGACGCGGCGCACCGTCCGTGCTTACCAAGTGTTCGATCAGTTGACGGTATTGCACCGGACCGTACCCGGCCACCGCGGCGTTGACGAAACCAAGGCCCGGTGCGCCATCGGCATGAAGCAAGCCCACGAAGGTTTCCTCATATTCCACGCCCTGCCCGAACGTGAACGAATCTCCGATGCACCACGGCGCGTCTTTTGCAACGGTGGCATCGGCGGCACTACGAAAACCCCGGTCATCCGTATAGACCCACCACTGGCATTCTCCCGTATCCACATACTCGTGAACGTTTGGCTGTAATGCGTAGGTGTCGATCGACGGGTGACGACGATATATATCCAACCAGGATGTCGGCTGCGGGATCACAAGTTGCACGGCGAACTCGCACAGCAGCAGCGCAAGGATCAGAGCAATACCGGAAAACGCGAGCCTCTTGCGAAGGCTGACATGATTCTCGGACCCGGCGGCATCCGCCTCTGTTTCGAGCGTCTGTGATTCGGGCTTCTCGGTCATGGTGTTTGTATTACGACTAAGGGCTTCGCCAACTCCAGCGGCGCTAGGGCAACGAGCGAGCACATTGCTTTTTTGGGACGTTTCACTATACTCTCTCACAGGGCCGATTCTCATCGAGGTATCGGCGGGGTCAACCGTAAAGAAACAGTCGGGTGTTGGGTGGTTCGGGCTTAATCCCTGCCGGGGAAAATCAGAATGAATGCAGAGAAGCGAATACTCGGATGGGGAAGTCTGCGCGCCGTATGGGCTCTAGTGTTGGCCGTTGGTACCGTAGCGTGCGGGCAGGAGCCCTCGATCACGACGGAGCGGATCATTTCCGGACTAAGCCTGCCGGTCTTCGTCGCGGGCGCTCCTGAGGATACGGACCGTATCTTCGTGCTTGAGCAGGCCGGTAGCATTAGGAGCGTCATGCTGGCGACTGGTGCCCCTTCAGGCTTCCTTGACATCACAAGCCGCGTGAGCTGCTGTAGCGAGCGCGGACTCCTGGGGCTCGCGTTTCACCCGGATTTTGCCACGAACGGTATCTTTTTCATCAACTATACGAACTTGGTCGGCGACACGGTGGTCTCCCGATTCCTCGCGCCGAATGGATCAGCCAACCCCGCAGACGCTTCCAGCGAAGTGATTCTCCTGACGATCCCGCAGCAGGCCGAGCGACACAACGGTGGGTGGCTCGGATTCGGTCCGGACGGCTACCTCTACATCGCGACCGGGGACGGGGCGGCCGGCGGCTGCGACGCCGAGGGCGACGCCCAAAACATACAAGCCAACCTGCTCGGCAAGATTCTGCGTATCGACATCGACCAGGGGAGCCCGTACGGCATACCACCGGACAACCCGTTTGTGGGTGGACCGGGCCTGGATGAGATTTGGTCGTACGGTCTGCGTAACCCGTGGCGGTGCGCGTTCGATAGCGCGACAGGTGATCTTTACATCACCGACGTCGGGCAGAACTCCTGGGAGGAAGTCAATTTACAACTGGCCTCGAGCACGGGCGGCGAGAACTACGGGTGGAACTGTATGGAGGGTGCCCACTGCGCGACTGACAGCGGCTGCGGCGCTGGCGATTGCACCTGCTTTGACACGGATCTGGTCCTCCCATTCCAAGAGTTCGATCGCAGCGCAGGACCGGCGATCATCGGTGGCGAGGTCTATCGCGGCTGCGACATCCCCGGACTCAGTGGAACCTATTTCCTGGCGAACGGGAATGACATCTGGAGCTTTCGCAAAGCCGGGGGTGTATCCACCGAACTGACGGATCGAACGTTACAGCTTGCGCCGCAGGCCGGACAGAACATTCGCACCATCACCTCCTTCGGCCTGGACACCCGAGGTGAAATGTACATTTGCGATTACGTCGATGGCGAAATCTTTAAGATCGTCCCCACGCCCGGCACCGGTGCGGACGCGTGCGCTGTGCCGGCTACATCTACCTGGGGAGTCGTCGTGCTCTTGCTGCTACTCATGACGACGGGCACGATACTTGTCGGCCGCCAACGGCAAGCCACAACCCAGCCGTAGCCCGAAAACGACCGATCGGGCCTTCCTTTTCGGGAATAACAAGCCCACCAAACGAAAGACGGTGGCGTTTCAATATGCCCAATAATGGACGGCCCAATAACGGACGAATGTGGTTGGCCTGCGGGCCTATCGGACGTTGAAGCACCTAAAGATGCGATGGTCGATACCGTCTGATTCTTGAGATGCCCGGCATGTGGGCAGGCTGTCAAGCTCAAGGCATGGTTATGGGTCTTGGTAGACCGACGTCCTTGCGATAGAATGACACCACTGAATGTTTCACCTCGGCGACGCGTCCGATCATTGATGTCCGCCGACGTGCCCCGAAAACACTCGGCCGGTTCAGTCGTAGCGTCGTTAGCGTCGAAAATACGTTAGAACTGACGCCCGCCGCTTACCTGGAGCGAGCCGGGTCGGGGGTGGCCTTGGGTTCCGACGCGCGTCGGCAATCGCCGGGCTTTCAAGCCAGAGACCAGCCGAACGGATTCGGCAAAACGGAGCGCTATTGTCATGGGGTCCCCGCGTAGTTTTAGTTGCGTGCTCATTGGTGCGGAATCGCTGCTTGTCGAGTGCGGCGAAATCTTGCTTCAGCAAGGGCACACGATTCGCGGTGTGATCTCGGGCACGCCACGCATCGCTGATTGGGCTTTGGAACACGGGCTCGATCTCTTCGATCCTGACGCAGACTACACGGCGGACCTCGCCGCGAAACCGTTTGATTTCCTCTTCGCCATTACGCACCTTGCGAAACTCCCGGATGAGGTCTTGTCCCTGCCGCAGGATCGCGCGATCAACTTTCACGACGGCATGCTGCCGCGCTATGCCGGTTTGCACACACCGGCATGGGCATTGATGAATGGTGAGACGACATACGGCATCACCTGGCACGAAATGACAAGCCGCGTGGACGGCGGCGACATTCTCAAGCAGGCGTCTTTCGACATTGACCCCGACGAAACCTCACTTACGCTCAACACGAAGTGCTTCGAAGCCGGCATGACCACCTTCGACGAGCTTGTTTCGGAACTCGCCACAGATGTCACGACCCCGAAGGCACAAGACACATCAACGCGTTTGTACTTCGGCAAGTACAAGCGACCCGCAGCGGCGTGCGCTTTGGATTGGAACCGCCCCGCAGAAGCGCTAGAGGCGATGATCCGCGCCTTGGACTTTGGCCGGTATGACAACCCGCTCGGCTCGGCCAAGCTGGCCCGAGGCGGCGCGGTGTTCATCGTCACCCAGGCGAAAGCCAACCCTGACGATCGCACCAACGAGCCCCCAGGCACGATAACCAGAACCAATGGAAACGTAGTGTGTGTGGCTGCGGGCATCGGCACGCTTTCTATCACGGCGTTATCCACGGTCTACGGGAAGGCGCTCACACCGGAAGCGTTCACGACCCGGCTCAACCTGAAGCCCGGCGATAGTTTCGACGTGTTGGACGCAACGAGCACGGAATGCCTGACGGAACTCAATGCGAAGCTGTGCAAGTCCGAGGCGTTTTGGGTTGACCGGCTGGCGGGTTTGGAACAGGTCGAGTTGCCGTACGGCGGAAACCACCCGGATACCCCATCGCGGGATGGCGCTACTGATGTGACGGTTGAGATCGCGCCGGCATTTCGTGATCGCTACCGCAGCGAGTGCTGCGCCGACGCTATCGTGGCCGCGTTCGCTGCGTTCTTAACACGAATCGGGGACACCGGCCGTTTTGATCTTGGCTTTGCGGACCCGGCACTGCGAAAGCACGTAGCCGATTTCGAGGCGTGGGTTGAGCCCTGGACTCCGCTTTCGATTGATCTCGAAGCGGGAGATTCGTTTCTCGCAGCGCAAACGAAAGTGACCGCATCACTGGGCGACGTACGATCCCGACCGGGTCTTCTGCGTGACGCCATCGCGCGGCACACAGCCCTAAGCGCCAATCCGAACGCTATCGAAGGACGTTTGTTTCCCATCTGCGTGGAAATCCGTGATCGATTCGAAGATGCTACCGATGCGTCTGCCTCCGGCTTGACGCTGCTCGTGGCTGCCGACGGATCGGCCTGCCGTTTTCGCTATGATACGCGTCACTTTTCTGAAACAGACGCGGCGTCGCTCGCCTCGCAGTTCGGGCTGTTCCTCGCTGACGTGGCGACCGACGCCGACGCGCGAATCACTTCGGTGGACCTGCTTTCTGCGGACGAACGGACGACCGTGCTCGACAAATGGAATGCGACGTCCGTACCCTACCGAAACGACGCCTGCATTCACGAGTTGTTCGAGGCGCAAGCTGAACGCACGCCGGACGCCATCGCAGCCGTATTCCAAAACGAATCATACACCTACCGCGAACTCAACGAACGCGCGAACCAGCTTGCGGCGCAGTTGCGGGAGTTGGGCATTGGCCCGGACTGCCTCGTGGGGATTTTCGTCGAACGGTCTTTGGATCTTGTCGTAGCTACCCTCGGCACGCTCAAGTCCGGCGGCGCTTATGTCCCGCTTGACCCTGCGTTCCCGGAAGATCGCATCGCCTACATGATTGAGAACTCCAGCGCCGGTGTCATCATCGCGCAGGATCATCTCATCCCACACTTACCGCACCACGGGGCACCGGTGGTCAGGATCGACGCTGACTGGCCTACGCTCTCCCAACACCCTACGGACAACCGCCGGAGCGACGTGCGTTCATCCAACCTCGCGTATGTGATCTACACCAGCGGATCAACGGGACAGCCCAAGGGCGTGATGGTGGAACACCGCAACGCCGTTAATTTCTTCGTCGGCATGGATGAACGCGTCGATCACGACCCGCCGGGCGTGTGGCTCGCGGTAACGAGCCTGTCGTTCGACATTTCCGTGCTTGAATTGCTATGGACACTGTCGCGCGGGTTCAAGGTCGTGATCGCGGCCGAGCAAGCGAAATCGAACGAGTCGGTCGGTGTGCAAGGAAACATGAACTTCGGGCTCTTCTTTTGGGGCAACGACGACGGCCCAGGCGCGAGCAAGTACCGACTGTTGCTGGAGAGCGCCAAGTTCGCAGATGAACATGGGTTTTCTTCCGTATCGACGCCCGAAAGACATTTCCACGCTTTCGGCGGCCCCTACCCAAACCCCTCCGTCACGGGTGCGGCCATCGCCGCCGTCACGACACGTATACAGGTACGGTCAGGCAGCACGGTCATACCATTGCACCACCCCCTTCGCATCGCCGAGGAATGGGCGGTCGTTGACAATCTCTCCAATGGTCGTGTCGCGGTGGGTTGTGCGGCCGGCTGGCAGCCGCATGACTTTGTGCTACGCCCCGAGAATTATCCAGACAACAAAGCAAAGATGTTTGAATACATCGAGATCGTCCGTCGCCTTTGGCGCGGTGAATCCATCGCGTTCCCTGGTCCGGGCGGCGAGATGGTCGACCGCACCAGCCTTCCCAGACCGGTACAAGCAGAACTGCCCATTTGGATGACTATCGCAGGCAATCCGGAGACATACCGCCAAGCCGGCGAACTCGGGTTTAACGTGCTCACCCACCTTCTTGGACAATCCGTCGAGGAAGTGGCGGAGAAAATCAAGATCTATCGCGACGCCCTGGAAGCATCCGGACGAGACCCCTCAAGCGGGTGCGTGACGCTCATGCTGCACACGTTCGTGGGAGACAACGACGACGACGTGCGCGAACTCGTACGTAAGCCGATGAAGGACTACTTGGGTAGCTCTGTGGCGTTGGTGAAACAGTTTGCTTGGGTGTTCCCGGCGTTCAAAAAGCCCGGCGGTCCCGACTCGACGCCGGATCACATCGACCTGGACGCGCTGAGCGCGGAAGAGGTTGACGCGATACTCGAATTCGCGTTCGAACGCTACTTTGATACAAGCGGCTTGTTCGGCACACCTGAGCGTTGCCTGGGCATGGTCGATAAGCTCAAGGGGATCGGTGTGGACGAAATCGCCTGCCTGATCGATTTCGGCGTTCCGGCTCCGATGATTTTGAAAAACCTGCCACAGCTCAACCGGGTTCGCGAGCTATCCAATCCGGCCGGGAGCGCGCAGCATGACACTGGCGAACAGTATTCGATTGCCGATGAGCTTCGCCGTCACAAGATCACGCACATGCAATGTACGCCGTCGATGGCCGCGATGCTGTTGATGGATGACGATGCGCGTGATGCACTGAGTGGGCTACAAACGTGGTTGATCGGTGGGGAGGCGCTGCCGCCATCGCTTGCCTCGCGCGTGGCACAATCCACGAAAGCCAAGATCGTCAACATGTACGGACCAACCGAGACGACCGTCTGGTCATCAACGGAACCGGTCACGGGTGCCGAGTCCTCCATTTCGATCGGCCGCCCGATCGCGAACACGCAGCTCTACATCCTGGACAAACACCAAAACCCGGCAGCGCCTGGCGTTCCAGGGGAGCTCTGCATCGGTGGTGATGGTGTGGTGCGCGGGTATTACAACCAGCCGGAACTAACGAAGGAACGCTTCATCTCGAACCCGTTCTCCAAGGACCCGTCGGCGCGAATCTACCGCACGGGAGACTTGGCGAAGTTCTTGCCCGACGGACGTATCGATTTCCTCGGGCGCATCGACTATCAAGTCAAAATCCGTGGCTACCGGATCGAGCTCGGTGAAATCGAATCACTGCTTTGCGGTTGCCCCGGCATCCGCGACGCCGTCGTGATCGTGCGTGAAGATTCGCAGGACGACAAACGGCTTGTGGCGTATATCATTGCCGAACCGGGCGCAAGCACCGCAGAGAAGACCCTTCGCGACCTACTTCGCAAGAAGCTGCCGGACTACATGGTGCCGTCCCACTTTGTCTCTTTGGAATCGTTCCCAAAAACGCCCAACCGCAAGGTCGACCGCAAGGCCCTACCCGCGCCGAACCAGCAGAAGCCGACCAAAAGCAGCACGCCGGTGGCCGCCGCAAACGACATCGAGGGCACGATCATCGAGATTTGGAAGGATATACTCGGCACGGAGCACGTTGGAGCAGAGGACAACTTCTTCGACTTGGGGGGGCACTCGCTCCTGGCCGTAGCGACGCACCGCCGACTCAAAAAGGCGTTCTCCAAGAAAATCTCCATCACCGACCTCTTCCGCTTCCCCAATGTACGGGCACTGGCCAACTTCGTGGGAGAGGAAGCCAACGGAGCGGCGCTCGCGTCGAGCCAACAACGCGGGTCATCGCGCCGGGCAGCCATGGCGCGGCGAAGGCAGGTCCGCAGCCGCCGCAGCGATTCCTAGCGCCGTTTTTGCCGCTCGCATAGCGTGACTATCCCGGCCGCGCTGGCGTCCGAGGCCACGTTGTGATAAACCTACCCTTGGAATGCACGCATCACGATACCACGCGTGGCATGCGGGCCGGCGATCATGCACAAGACTGAGGCTACCAGTCGGTTGTGCATCAAACTCGGAATCACGTGAGAGGACAGACTCAATGCATCATCCCAGAACGAGACTAGCATCCGCAACGGTACTCTTTCTTTCATGCGGACTTATGATCTGCTCTTGTACGACCTCCGCGCCGCCTGACAACGGCGGTAATGGCGGTGGCGGGACAACGCCCGACGACGGTGCCTGCTGCCAGACCGATGGCACTTGTGTCGACGTGGTCGAGACTGCCTGCACCGGCACCTTCCAGGGCGAAGGAACTGACTGCGCGACAGCCACCTGCGAGGCACCGGCAGCAGACGGAGCCTGCTGCCAAGCCGACGGCTCATGCGCGGCCGTAGCGGAGTCTGCTTGTACCGGCACGTTCCAGGGAGAGGGAACCGATTGCGACACGGCCGCGTGCGTGGAAGCAGAAGGTGCGTGCTGTTCCGTAACCAACGTCTGCTCGATTACCACGCGTACAGATTGCAGCGATGCCTTCCTCGGCGGCGGAACGGACTGCGACACTGCGACCTGCGGCGTCTCGCCCTTTACCGAAGAAGCGGTCGCCCGCGGCGTGGAATACCTGGTGATCTTCGGGCAAGGCGATGAAGCCGGAGCCGGAGTAGCATTCTTGGACGTGGATGAAGACGGTGACGACGACCTGATGACGCTCGGTCTCGCTGGTACGGGCAACATCGGCCTGTTTGAAAACGACGGCACGGGGGTCTTCACCACACGAACGGACTCAACCGACGCGGTGAGCGCACAACAGGCGCGCGGCATCGCGGCCGGTGATTACGACGACGACGGCGACCTCGATATCTACCTGTCCTACTGGGATGAAGCCAACGTGCTCCTCCGAAACGATGGCGACTTCACGTTTACCGATGTGACAACTACGGCCGGCGTCGGTGATGATGGCCCCGGCGGTGGAAGCGCCTGGGGTGACTACGACGGCGACGGGCTTCTCGATCTATACACGACGAACTGGGAGACTGACGCCCCCACCGCCAACAAGCTCTACCGCAACATAGGCAACGGGCAGTTTGAGGACGTCAGCGCGGCGCAGGGCGTGGATACGGTCGAACGTAGCTTCCAGCCTGCGTTCGTCGATTACGACGGTGATGCCGATCTCGATCTCTACGTGGCCAACGACATCCGCGGCAGCGACTGCGGGCCCTCGCACAACCGGCTCTATCGAAACGACAATGGCGTGTTCACGGATGTCTCGGTCGCCAGCGGTGCCAATGTCTGCCTCAACTCGATGAGCATCGCCTTGGGGGACGTGGATAACAACCTCACGCTGGATATGCACTTCACGAACCTGGCCCCGGGCAACGTGCTGATCCTGAACCAAGGCGATGGCACCTTTACCGACGCCAGTGCCGAAGCCGGCATCGATGTGTCCGGCTCCATCGGCTGGGGTTCCGTCTTCTTCGATTACGATAACGACGGCTACGAGGAACTCTTCGTCTGCAACAACAACACGCCGAACCGTTTGTATGAAAACGACGGCACCCTGCCGCTCACCGATGTGGCCGCCTCGCTTGATCTTGATGATGCCGGGGCGACCTACTGCGTGGCTGTCGGTGACATCGACAATGACGGCGACCTCGACATGGTCGTGCAGAACCGCCAAGCGACCATACGGCTGTATATCAACCAGGAAGGTCACAAGCGCAAGTGGGTGAAGTTCCGTATCATTGGCGAGGGCGCGAACCGGATGGGCATCGGCACCATGGTCACGATCAGCGCCGGCGGCAAGAGCCAAATACGACAGTTGTTGGCCGGTAACAACTACAAGTCGCAAAACTCCCGCGTGGTGCACTTCGGGTTGGGCGGTACGAACATGGTTGATAACATCACCGTGGTCTGGCCCGGCGGCACGACACGAACGCTAAGCAACTACAGCGCCAACGAAACGTGGACGCTATACCCGCCGAGCCAATTGGGCAGTACGGATGCCGCGCTCATCGCAGACTGCCAGGGTACGGTCCGCCCCGGCTGCGAGGCGTTGGACACTGACGGCGACGGCGACGTGGACGGTGACGACTAATTTGGCGCTACGTGATTTGCCTATGGCGGCGGTCTATCGCTCCATAAACATTCGCGTTATGGATGCGTCAAAACCCTTCCCCCCACCCTTCGCCTATGGCGAAGCATGGGGCACCCCGTTGGTGTGGTTGACGCCGTTGGACACCGCGAAACCGATTGCGCAATGTAGGGATTTACAATAACCAAACAGAAAGATTCGACTTTGTTAGTACTGGGTATAGAAACTTCCTGCGATGAAACAGCGGCCGCCGTCGTGGCGAATGGCACGGACGTGCGTAGCAACATCGTGGCGTCTCAGATTGACCTACACAAAAAGTATGGCGGCGTTGTTCCCGAGATCGCTTCCCGGGCGCACATTGAACATCTCGACGCGGTCATCGAAGAAGCGTTTTCCGAAGCGGGGTGTGAGGTGGGTGCTGTCGATGCGCTGGCCGTCACGAACCGGCCGGGGCTTGTCGGCGCGTTACAAGTCGGCGTCACAGCCGCCAAGACGCTGAGTTGGGCGTGGAAAAAGCCGATCATCGGTGTCGATCATATTCGCGCCCACGCGATGAGCCCGATGATTGGTCTTGAGGCTTCACCCTGGCCGGCGATCGGTTTGATCGTCTCGGGCGGGCATACGTCTTTGTTTGACATTCAGTCCACCACCGACATCGAGTTACTCGGCGCGACGACTGACGACGCGGCCGGCGAGGCCTTCGACAAAGTCGCGACGATCCTCGGGCTCGGCTATCCCGGCGGCCCTTCCATACAACGCGCTGGAGATGCAGGCGACGCCAACGCAATCCCCTTCCCGCGAACCATGCTCAAACATGGCTCGCTCGATTTTTCATTCTCGGGGATCAAGACGGCCGTCCTTTACCACGTCCACGGAAACGGCAAAACGACCGGCGGGCTGGAAAAACTTTCGACGCAAGCCATCGCAGACATCGCTGCGTCATTCCAACAGGCGGTCGTGGACGTACTCGTCAAGAAAACGATGCTGGCCGTCGCGCAGACGAATCGTAGCACCGTCGTCCTCGGCGGCGGCGTGGCCGCGAACCGATTGCTTCGTGAGAGCCTCAAGACCGTTTGCACGGATCGCGGACTAGGGTTTCACGCCGCACCCATGCCCTATTGTACGGACAACGCGGCCATGATCGCCGCACTGGGCTACCACCTGCTCCATGGCGGCGCAACGTCGGATTTGACGCTGGACGCCTTTCCCACCGGATCACTTGTGTAACTTCGTTGGTGTGATTGCGACGGTTCACCCCGGCTCGTACACTAACCCGCTATGGATGAGTCACGACTCCGCGATATGCTCAAGGCCGTTCGCACCGGTGAGTGCGAGATTGGTGATGCCGTCACCCGGCTTCGCGCGATGCCGTTTGAAGATCTCGGCTTCGCCAAGATCGACCACCACCGTGCCGTAAGGTGCGGGTTTCCTGAAGTTATCTACTGCCTCGGCAAAACGCCGGCTCAGGTGGCCGAACTGTTCGACCGGTCGGCTGCGAAGGGACTGAACGTCCTCGCGACGCGCGCTACGGAAGAAGTCTACGCGGCCGTCACCGCAAAACGCGCCGACGCCGAGTATTCCGAAATCGCACGAACCATCACGCTTCGACAGGCGGAGCGCAAGACGGGCGGCGGCACCATCGCGATCGTCTCGGCCGGCACGAGCGATATGCCCGTCGCAGAGGAAGCGCGCATCACCGCAGAAATCATGGACCAGCGGACCCAGGTTTTTTATGATGTCGGTGTCGCGGGTATCCACCGGTTGCTCGCACATTCCGAGGCGCTGCAAGCCGCAAACGTGGCCGTCGTGGTGGCTGGGATGGAGGGTGCGCTCGCAAGCGTTGTTGGCGGGCTGGTGGCCTGTCCGGTTATCGCTGTACCGACCAGCACGGGTTACGGAGCGAGCTTCGGCGGGCTGTCCGCCCTGCTCACGATGCTCAACAGTTGTGCGTCCGGCGTCAGCGTCGTGAATATCGACAACGGTTTTGGCGCGGGCTACACGGCCGCGATGATTAACAGACGCTGCGTATGCCCGGCA
>JAJRSR010000256.1 GCA_024278695.1 Planctomycetota bacterium
CCTTTTCGGGCTCAAGAACGGCGATTCGCTGGAGAAAACGCTTCCAAGGGTACGAATGCTCTGATAGACTTCGCGCCGCGAGACGGTCTTGGCGCGTCGCGCCGGAACTGATACTTCCGAACTATCTTTCTTTCTATGGAGAACGGATACATGGAGGATTACGAACGACTCAAGGAAATCGTCGAGGCTGCTGCGGATGACGTAGCCAAGGCTTCGGGCGGTAACAAGGCTGCGGGCACGCGAGTTCGCAAGGCCATGCAAGATGTCAAGGAGGCGGCACAAAACGTCCGTAAGAAGATTCTCGAAGTCCGGTCCGAAGACACGGCCGCGTAGGGTTGCTTCGCTTGCTTTTACCTAATGACGCACCGTAGCGTGCCGAACCGTGTCTTTGTGACCGGCTCGATATCGCGTTGGTTTTGTTGCGCGCCAAGATTTTACGCCACAAGATACAAATAGGACTTGTGAATGCCGCCATCACGTTTGATCGACCTCGCCTCGTGCGACCTGGGCGGGGTGTGTATCGACAAGACGGAGATCTACAAGCGGTTGCCCCACCGTTACGAGTTTCAGGTGTTGGACGGGTTTGTTCACGCCAGCAAGGAAACGCGCAGCGCGGTGGCGTTCGCAGATATCAATCCGGATGCGTGGTGGGTGCGCGGGCATGTCGAGGGACGACCACTGCTCCCAGGGGTCGTCATGCTGGAAATGGCCGCACAAGCCTCGGCGATTCTCTCCGGCATTGTTACCGGCTCAAACAGGTTTCTCGGGTTCGGTGCGGTGGATCGGTGTAAGTTTCGCGGTGCGGTCACGCCGCCGGCGCGCCTCTATATCCTGGTCCTGGACGTGGAGGACCGCCCGCGCCGCGTCGTTTCCGACACGCAGGGTGTTTGTGATGACAAACTCGTGTTTGAAGCACGCATCACTGGAATGGCGATGTAAGGCACTCAACAGACGGGTCGCCTAAGACGCTGTTAGGCGGCGGGCTTTCCGTTGGAGGACACGTCACCGCTTGCCCCAGCTAGACGAAAGGGCGTCCCGCAGCTTGCGCACTTGGCCGAACGAAGTCGGGCCCAGCGTTGTGCCACACCGTTCTCACGACTCTGGGCCTCGGTCAGTCGCTCCTGGAGCGCGGCTTCCTTTTCCGCGATGGCCGACTCGCGTGCTGTCAGTTCATCTCGTTTGGCCTGTAGGTCTGCGATCTGACGCGACAGGTCACGTTCACGCAGCTTTAACTCCTCGTTGAATTGAGTGACATCAAAGAGCTGCCCGCGTAGCGTCGCATCCCGCGCGTCTAGCTCTTCGGCGCGTGCGGTCAGGTCAAGTTCCTGCTGCGATATTGCGGTCGCGTCGCGTTCCAGCCGGTTTTCCCAGGAATTCACGCGGCTCCACGCGTCGGCCAGATTCTCATCAATGTTATCCAGCGCCTCGCGTACCATGTCCTCGTCGTCCGCTGTCGGCAAGACATCCTGGGTAGCGCCGCGTTGCGCGGTCTCATCTTCTTCATCCGCTTCGGCTACCTGACCGGAAAACATGACGGAGCTAAAGGCCGATTTCGGTTCGGGACGAACATTCGTTTGTGGTGCCGCCTCCATGTCCTCCGTATCTTGCAAGTTAATCGCCAGGCCGAACTTCGCCACGGTAATACAATCACCATGCTCGAGCGGCGTGATCGCGCAGCATTGCCCATTGACATAGACGCCGTTCTTACCGCCCAAATCGTAAACCGCCAGCTCTTTCCCGAGTCGAAACAAAATGGCATGCCGCCGTGCGACGTCCTCATGGTCAAGCCACACGGTCGATTTCTCATGCCGACCGATCATGGCAACCGCATCCTCGATCATCCAGTGTGTTTCCGTATGCATCAGACGGACATCGACCGGTATGGCCATTCTTGTAGGGTCGGCGTAGGTCAAGCCGTTGGCCGAATCATCGGCTAGGCTGTCCGGAGTTTGGATCGCTACCTGAATCTTGACGCTGCCAACCATGAACACGTCGCCATCCGACAACATGCCAATATCGACGGGCTCTTTGTTGAGGACGGTTCCGCCGCTGGTACGCAGATCCTTGAGGAGCACATCGGTACCGGTGTTAACGATCACACAGTGGGCGCTGCTGATGGCACGGTCATGCAAGACGATATGAGCCGGTCGGCGCGAGCCCACGAGCGTCACGGGACGTCTTAGGTTCCAGGTTTTCTGTCCGGCCGTACCCGCGCCGGCCGTGATACGCACCTGCGGCGCACTGGACGGCAACGTGATAACCGGCTCACGTATCTGAGCAGCCTGATTGTTCATGACACCCCCTCTGCCACCGCCCCGACGCTGCGCTGTCGCACGTCGCTCAATTGCGGTACGCTTCCCTACATGAGTTCGGTCCGCTCCCGCTACACCACACAAGCCCACACGGCCTGGCATTGCCGACGTGCGGGTTATGCAGTCTGGGGAAGCTGGAGCGCGAACCCCTGTACAAACATACGATAGGCGCGGCCACGCCGCCAAGGACACGCGTTGCTCATTAGAGCCGCGCCGATGATCGGACCAGGACAACCATGATGGATATTCTGCTCACGAACGACGACGGTATCGACGCACCAGGCCTTCAGGCCGCGTTCGAGGCCATCAAACACTTAGGGCGGATCCACGTCGTAGCACCGTGCGACGAACGATCGGCCTGTAGCCATACCATCACGTTACGAAAGCCGATAACGGTGATGCGCCGGCAGAGCCATGTTTTTGAGTCCGCTTTTGCTGTAGATGGTTCGCCGGCCGACTGTGTGCGGTTGGCATGGTCGGCACTGGTGGACCACCCGATCAAGCTCGTCGTTTCCGGAATCAACCGCGGTGCCAACGCCGGCGTGGATACGTTTTATTCCGGCACCGTGGCGGGCGCGCGCGAGGGTGCCATTTTGGGCGCACCCGCGATCGCCCTGTCGCAAGGGTTGCGCGGTGGTGTCGAAATTGACTGGACCGCCGCCTCGGATATCTGCCGCCACATCGTCGATACCCTCATGACGGAAACACTGCCGGGACCAGGGATTTGGAATGTCAATCTGCCGGCACCGATCCCCGATAGCGCGCGTGAGCTGATCCAGCGCGTGCCGGTGGCCGTCCACCCCATGCCCATGACGTTCGACCGCAAAGACGCCGAGGACGGCAAAACACTCGAGTTCGGATACGGCGCGTCGTATTGGCTGCGCGACGTTACCGGCCCCAGCGACTACAGCGTGATTCGCGACGGCGGCGTCGCGGTTACGGCAATACCACTCGTGGGAAAGTTCTAGCGCCCTTTCTAGTGCCGTTCCCAATAAGGCTGGCTCTTGTGCTTCACACGTCAAGACTTATTCAAAGGTCGGCACTTTTCCTTCCCCCATTACCAAGGGGGAATCGAGGGGGGTTTTTCAATCGAGCGATGACCTCCCCCAGCCCCTCCTTAACAAAGGCGGGGCGCAAGATGCCGAACGGCCTTTGTAGAAGCAATTTTAATGCAAACAGCAACAAGAACGATTGAGGGTGTGCTGGCGGTGGGCAGATTTATTTTCTGTCGGAATCGGCGTGCTCTAACAGCGCGATCATCGTGACCACGCATAGACATTGCAACACCAGCAGCGCCGCGATAGGCCAACTGACTCGGGGCATCGCGATCGCCGGAAGCCCTGTCGCCGCAGCGGCAAGATACACCGTATGCACAGCGCGGCGGCGGGACATGCCGCGTCTCACGAGCCGGTGAGAGAAGTGTCGGTGGTCGCCGCGAAACGGACTCTCCCCGGCGCGAAGGCGAAGCAGAATCACGCTGAGGGAATCGTAGAGCGGCACGGCCAGCACCACGAGCGGCACAAGAACACCCATCGGCTGAAGTTTTTGCCCGGGGTCATAGAACGTCGTCAAGATCGTAACGACCGCCATGAGGTAGCCGACAACCAGACTCCCCGCATCACCCATGAAGATACTCGCGGGCGCACGGTTGAACACGAGAAACCCAAGCAGCGCCCCCACCATGACCCACGCAAGTATGGGCACGAAAATCTGCCCGGCCGACATGGCGGCGACGGCGAAGATAGCCGCCCCGATCGCGGCGACGCCCGCGCTAAGCCCGTCCATATTATCCAGGAAATTGAACGCGTTGGTAATCAGCACGATCCAGAGCACGGTCACGGCAATGGACACCGGCGCAGGCAGGAACTCCAACATGCGGATGCCCAGCGGCCACGCCGTGATCAGCGCCACCGCGAATTGCACGGCGAACTTCGGTGCCGGACCGAGCGCACGCCGATCATCGATCAAACCCACCACATGAAGCACCAACACACACGCCATCAACGCGAGCACAAGCGGAAACTTGGAACTCATGCCGTCGAGGTGATCGAGGATCAAAGCGGGGACAAACAACGGAGCGCTTCCGTCTTGCATGAACCGGGCCAGCGCCGTCCCGATCACCACGGGCACCGCGATGCCGACAAAGATGGCCACCCCGCCACCGAGCGCGACGGGTTTGTCGTGACGCTTGTGGGCGTGCGGTCGATCGACAAACCCGACGCGCGGACCGAGGAAGCGAACCACGGCGGTCGTCACGGCCGACAGCAAGAACGGCCCGCCCACAGCAACAATAATCAACACAATCATGGCATGGCAGTGTAAACCAGGGCTTTTGACCCCGCCACCGGTCAATAAGACCGACGTTGAACAAGCAACGGGAACGCTCGGCGATCGATCCCCGGTGGAACAACGCCGCCATACGCGGTACGATCGAGGTGCCGCAATGGTTCGGGGATCGCGGTGGATGTCGCGACAGACTCGTAAGGAGAATCAGAAATGAAGCGTTTATTCGGATGGGTGCTGCTGGCGGCGGTTGTGACTACGGCCGTGGCGGACGAAAACAAGAAGGCGGACGGCGTCTCACGGGATGCGATTGCGGTTCTCAAGAAAACTGAGGCGGCGCTAAAGAACGTCAAAACCGCCAGCTACACTGCCGGTTTCCGTGGCACGAACTGGGTCGCGTCACGCGTGCCCAACGTCGAAGGCATCGCCACGATCGGTACGCGCAACCAATGGGACATCGACCCGTTTTCTTGCGAGGTCAAAATCACCGAGAAAGATTCCGAGGGGACGCTGTCGTTCACGGCCGGCTCTAACGGTGACACCTATTTCCTGATCGACTCAAAAGCCAAGACGGTCTACGAAGACATGGACCCACTCGTGCTAGGTACTCATAGCCGTAACATCCAGCGCGTGTTGGCGCGTGAGTTCGCCATGCCCAACCCGTTCGCCGACGCCTACAAAGCCGGCACGGTGCAGATGAAAGACACCGCAGAGATCAACGGCGAGCCGTGCTACGTGGTATACACGGAAGGCAAGGAGCCGCCGGCGATGACGTACTACATCGCCAAGAAGGATTACCTGTTGCGACGAATCGTACGCACGTACAAAAACGGCGAGGGCGAAACGGGCACCACCGAGCTGACGATCAGCCATCTCAAGGTCAACCCGTCGTTCGTGCGTGATCCGTTCGCCGTGATCGTCCCCAAGGGATTCAAAAAGACCGACGACTTTGCACCGTAGCCCGCGCGATAGACCTTTTGCCGGGTCAGCCCTGCGGTTGTGATCCATCGCAAGCTGCGTAGGCTACCCACGAAACCTTTACCCGGATCAAATGGAACACCTATGTCTACTGTGATGCTGCGGCACCTGTCGGTTACTTGTGTACTGACCTTGAACCTGACCTTGAGCAACAGTGCCCGAGCCGATACGAGCACCGGTGGTCACGTCAAACCGAGCCCGCTCATGGGTCTGATGGCCGACGAGCTCAGCTACTCGATGGCCAACTTGGTCAGCGAAGACGGCACGAAGCCCTATTTTCTCAACTACACCGTGTATGATGAACGGCGGGTCGTCATCTCCGCAAGCCTGGGCGCGCTAAACCGGCGTCAAGACACTACCGAGAGAAACCTGAACATAGATCTTCGCGTGGGTGACCATGTGCTGGACAACACACATCAGCTTCGTGGCGGCGGCGCGTCGCACGAGTCCGGCAGCGGTGCCATGCCGCTGGCGATGGACGGTGAGCCAA
>JAJRSR010000257.1 GCA_024278695.1 Planctomycetota bacterium
AGACTTCGAGGTGCCGCGCGTCGCTGACGCCAGCCCGGTCAGGCCTGATCGGATAGGTCGTGCGTTCATGTTCGAGACGCAGCGGCTCGGCCGCGTGCTCGAAGAGGTTGATAGCTGGTACGCAGTGAAGCCGCAGGTTCTACTTCGCCACCATCGGAAAGGACTCGAACCGCCGTTCGAACGTGATCACCAATTCCAATGTGTCGGTTAACCCGAGCTGCTCAACAAGCTCGTCCAACCCGTCAACATCAAAAAAAAGAAACCGCTCTTTGAAGGCGAAGTACTCCTGACAAAGGCGGTACCCATCGAATGACGTAAGCGGATAGGGAAGCACGCCCTCGCTTCGGTCAAGCCCTGCAGGACGAATCCTGTTTGGTTTCAATGTGCCCTTGGCGCGGCGTCCCGACGACCCATCACTGACCTCAATCTGCTCGACGTGCTCCGACAACAGCAGGTAGAGGGCGAATGTGGTTCGCGCATCACCATGAAGGTGAAACCGAACCGAGTCCAGTTCCAGTGCTTCGAGCTTGACCTTTTCAGAGGCACGTAACCGTATCACAAGACGCACGGGCTTAGCGGCATCCGCTTCCAGCCGAGCGTCTTCGATCATCCACGGCCGAAGATTCACGGGCCACGCCGAACGGTAACGGCAACTCGTCCCATCGACCTCAATACTGGAAAACCCTACGCCCGACTCTATGAAGTGCGGGGCCTGCATACTGGCGAGGTCCGGCATCATTTCCATGATGGCCATAGAGGGAATGGAGCGAAGGTAGTGCGGCCAAAGCAACGACATCAGGTTTGCCGTTAGTTCGGGCAGTTCGTCATCGAGCTTCTGCCTGATACGACCACAGAGAAACGCAGTGCCCTCCAGCAGACGCTCTACATCAGGATCTGAGCCTCGGTCATCCAGGAAACGGGCAATCTCGGGGTTGGCTTCGGCAAACTCCGGGCCTACCTCCCGAAGGAAACGCAACTCATCCTGGAAATAGGCGTTTGCCGTCATGCCCGAACCACCACTAACACTTCAAGAGCGCCGTCAAGCCAACCACCGTTTCGCAAAGACATCGGGAAAGACCGCAACTGCATGGCGCTCAATCTGAAACGTCGAATTGTCCGCTACCGGCGATCGAAGTCTCGTAGAACACACGATGCTCCCCCGAACGGCCGATGAGGACGCCCTCCACTCGAAACGTAAGTCTCTGCGAATCCTCATCGTCATTCGCTCGCTCAACCCGGATGCGTCTCAGACGCGGCTCATACTTTTGAACAGCCACGAGAATGGCCTTGCGAACCCTATCCACATAGCCTGGACCGCCCATGACCAAATCAGACAGCGCAGGCAACCCATAGTCCGGCGCGGCTTGGGCTAAGTCGTGACGGGAGTTCAGCAAGCGAATCAAATGCCGCTGAACAGACCCCATCAACAACTCGACATCCTCGGCGGCACTCGCACCAGGTGCCCCCGGTCGCCTGATCTCTCCAGTAGTGATCCGGCTAAGCAGTGTGTCTTCAAACGCCATCGCCTAGCTCCTGATACCAACACGCAAGACCAAAGTGGTATGCGTATCGGTACCGAAACGCACACCCAAGCCCAAGGGACAGGCGACTCACACGTCAGCAACACTCTACGACGACTGCCGCCAGTCATCGGCGGTCATGTAACCGGTCAACTCATAAGTCCATTCAATGGACTCGTACATGAAACTGATCTCTTCCATGTGACGGTACACGCTGTTCAATGGATCCAACGTCATCGGAACATTGACTTTGACGCCTCCCACACGAACGCCCATGATCCTGATCGTGTAGTAGTGCTCCTCGTCGCCGGTGTCGGTATTGCGGTAGAACTTGAGCTCCAACTCTTCGATCTGCTCATTGTGAGCCATTGCTTGGAGGAACGCCGGACTCGTACAGTCTATTTCTTTAGTCACGACGACCGGCATATGTTTCCGTCGCCCGGTGCTCAACCCCCCCATGGTCCCCTCGGTCGGCAAACTGACCTCATGGGTTACGGAAAAAACCGTGCATGAATTGGCGCGGCTCTCCTGTTCACAAGGCCCATCGAAATTACCGGTAGCTTTCCCCGCTTTAGTGACCCACAGATTACATGGATTCGGCATAGTCTCACACCTCCCATTTGGGCGGCCAAGGAAACGCTGGCTCCGGATAAGGCCCAATCATGAAGCCGGAGTCCAATGGGTTTCGAGTGGCCGCCGAGACCAACATCATATTCATAGCTCCGTTCACGCTGAACGGAAACGTTTCACCAAAACAACTTTCAAAAAGCCGACCTAGACCCAGCGTTGACAAGGCCTCGCCGTTGTCAATCGCATGTTTCAAGATCGCGATTAACTCGGCGGTGGATCGAACTGACCGACCATCGACAGCTCAACCTCGACGCCTTTCATCTTAAAGTGCGGGATCATCTGGACCTCTGACTTAAACATCCCGGGCTTCCCAGGAACGGCCTCAGAGTGAACGCTGATCTCCTTCAACGGGTACTTGGCGACCGAGATGTCGTCCAAAGTCCCCGTCCTACAATACTGCATCAACCACTTGTTGATTTCGTCCGTCATTTTCGACGCGTCCATAACGCGTCCCATGTTCTCGCGCAAGATCACTTTCAGGTAGTGGGCAATACGGCATGAGATCATCAGGTAGGGCAGCGACATCCCCAAACGCGCTCGGGTTTCGTCTTCTTTGCCCTCTGCGGTATCGGGGAACTTCCCAACACGCTTCGCAGATGGCGCATCAAAAAACGCGGCGTTGTCTGAACCCTTCCTCATAATGAGGGGGGTGAAACCGAAGTTGCACAGATCCACGTCAACGTCTTCCGAAATCAAGGTCTCGGTTGGAATCTTCGTTTGCATCTGCCCCATCGCCTCATACTGGTGTAGCGGCAGATCCGGAACCGTGCCGCCACTGTTGGGACCGACGACGTTGTTGTACCAACCGTACTTGGAGAAGCTCTCGGTCATCCGACCAGCCATCGCAAACGAGGCATTACCCCAGAGGTAACGATCGTGTGTTTCGACCCGAACATCCTCTTCAAAGGTAAACTCCTTGACGTCTCCATCTTCGACCGTGTATGGCTTGCGCAAGAGAAAACGCGGCATCGCCAAGTTGACATACCGGGCGTCGTCGGAGTCACGGAAGGCATTCCACTTGGTGTACTGAGGCTGCTCGAAGATCTCATACATTTCAGCCATTTTCGGCAAACCTTCGAACGACTCCTCCTTCTTGCCAAACATCTTAGCGTCAACGCCGGCCAAGAAGGGAGCCTTGGCCACCGATGCCACTCGAGATATCTCGGTGAGCAGTTCACAATCGGGCGTGCCGTTTCCGAAGGCATAGTTCGAAACCATCATGCCGTAGGGGTTACCGCCAAACGTGTTGTACTGATCGCGGTAAACCGTCTTGAACAAGCCTGATTTCTGCCAATCGGGGCTATCTTGGAAGTCTTCGAGAAGGTCGTCTTTGGAGCAGTTGAGCACCTCGATCCGAATGTTGTTTCGGAACTCCGTGTTATCAACCAGGTAACGCAAGCTGCGCCATGCCGACTCCAGCTTCTGGAACTGCTCGTCGTGCAGGATTGCGTTGACCTGCGCACTAATCTGTTGGTCAATCTCGGCCACGAAGTCGTCAACGACTTGCTTATTGACGGTAATCTTGTTCACGTCCAAGCCAGAGGCTTTCTGGACGATCCCGGCGATCCCCTTGCGGTAAAGATCTCGATACTCGTTATCAAGATCCAGACCGTCGATCAGCGAATCAACTGCGGAGGTATCCCCGAGTCCCGCCGATTGGGCCTGCTGTGGTTGTTCTGCCATGATAATCTTTCCTTCTAACAGGTGGCTGGGACTCGGTGTTACCGGTCATTGCATGCGCCACGTTTATCAAACTTCTTATTCCGTTGGAGCCTCGGGTGCCGTGGGTGGACTGTCATCAGAGGGCGCAGGCGGCTCTGGTTCTGCCGTAGGCTCAGGTGCGGGGGCTGCGGACGCAGGCTCGGCCGCTACCTCAGGCTGCGCGATCATGCCGAGTATCTTGTCCCGTGTCGCCGGGTCCTTGATCGCCTTCATCAGTTCCTTTTGAGCAGCCTTGTCACCCAGCTTGGGACGCAAGGCCTTCATGGCATCACGAAGCTCGACAAGGTTCTGCAATTCGGGAACCTGACGGGCGATGGCCTCGGGGCGAAAGTCCTTCAACGTCCCGAAGTTCAACGAAACAGCCATCTCGCCCGAGCCACTGATCTTGTTATCAACGTTGAGATCGAGTGACAGATTGTAACTTTGCATCACCGCATCGAAGTTGGACTTGTTGATGTCAGCGGGCGGGCGATCATAAATCGGACGGTCGTCTTTCTTGAGCGTGTAATCACCCATGACGAGCATCCTGAACGGTAGCTCTGGCTCCGCGCCACCACGAAGTTTATCCGCGATCGCAATGTTGACCCGTGACTCGCGCGCTTTTGACGCTCCCTTAGCCATAACCGGCTCCTTTCAAATTGACAACGTACCGACTCACTTGGCCGCCGGCTCAACGGCCAGCGCAGCCACAGGGTCCAACTGACATAACCACGCAAACGAATCACGAATACCGGCCATCGCTTCCGGAGACGGCGGCTTTTGAGACTGCATGACTGCTTTGCGACAACGATAAAGAGCTTGGGCAACCTGCACCGCCAGCGAGGGCTCCCACTCCGCAATATGAAAACGCTCGACCTCTGCAAAGAGCTCCTCGAGCAACGGTGCGGCCAGCGTCACACGCTGGGCATCCAGGCAGAGTTCCGCAATGCGAAACTTCCACAAAAAACGATCGCGGCGCTGCGTGCAGACCAACTGGCCCGTCTGCAATTCCAAGATCGCCTCACGAATCTTTCCGGAACTGGTCAGCTTTCGAGCCTTCTCCAAAGCCTCCGTCAACAGGCCATTACCTGCACCGGTGGCCGCCCCACCGCCGCAGTTGGTTTTTTTCGAGCTAGCCGCGGACTCAATCCAAAGTTTTGTTTCACCGCTACACAGCGGGGTGTCGTCACTGAATCGGAGCTCGAAGAGACCGTCTCCTAATCGCGAGACCAACTCTGATGTCTGCGCCAGCACGGACAATCGAGCGTTCTCATAGGTCGGGCCTAAACCTTCCATCGCCCCACAAATATACCGCTGCAGGTCCAACCAAAGCGGATGGCCTGCGCGGAAAGCACCCTCCGCGCGGCCCAGAAGCGGCTCCCAAGACTGATTGGAAAACTGTAGGCTCATCCCGCTCACCAAGGCTGACTCCGGCGGCGGAATCTTAAACTTGGCGTTATCGTTCGTGGGCAGTTTAAACCCTGACCACTTCAAAGCTCGGATAGCCGCATACGGGACCGGGTTCGTCGGATCGTTCTTCCGCAGGAATGCCGTCGCATTCAATATCGCCTTCTTCGCAACCTCATCGTGTTCGATCTCCCCTACGGGCGGCATTGCCGGAGCACCGGGAGACGCAGCCGCACCGGGTTCTGTTGCGGATGGTGCTGGAGGCGGTGGCGGAGCCGCAGCAGGCTTGGGCCTTTTTCCGGCGTGCCCCTTGAGACCGTCCAGGAACTTTCGGAAGTCGGGTGGCTCATCGGGCATGCGCTCGACGAGCGACGCCTTCAACGCGTCCGCCCGTGTGACGCAGAGATCAAGTGCGTCAAAATCCGCCGGCTTGGGGGGATTATCGCGAAACCACTGGCCATCAACAAACCGGCTCGCTAAAGCCTCGATGCGGGCCTTGCGCCGCCGCGGCCTTTTGGGAAAGGCGTCATCCCAAAACTGGCGAACCAACCCGTCAAGCATACCCAACGCAGCAGCCAATCCCGCGTAGGAATGCTTTTTGAACAGCGCGTGCCCCATGGCCGAGGCGATCTCAATATCCTTGGATTTGGTTTGAAGCAATCTGGTAGCATTGTCCGTCATCGACACCCAGTCCGGGTCTTCCGCGTCGATCCGATCGAGCTTGGGCATCTCAGCCATGACGGCGATGTAGAGCTCATCCTCCGCAGCATCAACGCCACAAGGCGAGCCGCCGGGAATCGGCGACGTGCCGAGCTCAAGAATCGGAGTTTCATCGAACGAAGGCATCAACGCAGCCTCAAATCGAATGGATGAATACGCCTGACCGCGTACCGACCATTTAAGTTACACAACACAGACAGCAGAGACCAAAAAACGTGGCCAACGTCTCTCGGCAACAAATCCACACCCGCAGGCCAAGTTATGAACATCCTCCGCCAACAGCTACTCTGACCCTCCATAGATAACCCCCAACCTATTAAAAATCAAGGGGCTTCGGGGCGAGTGTCCATGAACTCACGCCAGACAATCTGCCGTGATCCTGCATCTTCAGTGCTGGCGGAATCCGGTTGACCATCCATCGCGCCCACGCGCCCCAAACTGTCAAGATAGGACAGAGATGATTCCTGCGAAGTCAACAACAAAAAATCTTCGGGCATCAGGTCATGCGTGACTGTTGTGAGACTTCCCGGTCCTTGGGCCAAATCGCCGGAGATCACCAAGGAGCTATTCCGGCGGCTGAGATCAATACGATGACCAAGCCACCGCAGCCAGCCAGCGATTTGGATTTCAAAGGGCGTGCGACCAGCGAGCGGGAAGCTGACAGTCGGCTCGAAAACGGTAGACTCACTAGCGGTAAGATTCGCACCGAAAGACGCCACAAGACCGCGCCAACCCGCGTCATCCTTGACCCGCAATAGTGGCTTGATCCCCTCAAACCAATCCGACCAATTGATCTGATCGGCACTCGCCCAAGGATCCGATTCTGTCGAGTTGGCATCGAGTACACTCAAGTCGAGTTCCCGAGAACCAAAAACCTCCTCGATTGAGCTGTTGGATAAGGTCAGTAGTTCTACCTCGCGCCTGAGCTCCATGAGATCGCCGAGCACTTGCAACCCATCAGCGAGACGGTCAAGCGATGGACCGGGATATTGATCCGTAGGTACGCCCACGTAAAAGCATATGGGAAAAGGCCGCCCACGTGTATCACCACCGAAATCGAAAAACGCTGCGAACGCGGTCATCTGCGACTCAGGCAGCC
>JAJRSR010000258.1 GCA_024278695.1 Planctomycetota bacterium
AGCGACGCCGGGTAACTTGCCGCGGCTCCGGGCATGAGTGATCGCGCGCCCGTGACAATCCTGCCGGTGACATCGTCGAGCGTCTCCGCGTTACCGTCGAAATCAACAGCGCCCACCGCAGCGACGTAGGCCGGTGCGCCCGCACCGGCTGTGGTTTGCGGAGCGATGGTGCAGGTGAAATAGGTGTTGGCGTTCGCCAGCCAAAGCAGTTTGGCAGGCTCGCTGGGCATGGCGAGGTAGAGGTCGTTACCCTGGCCCGTCCCCGATGAGACGGAGCCGGCCATCGTTCGCGAGACCGACACGACTTTGTTTTCGATCGTGCCGATGTCCACGACTTGGTCGGCCATCCGCGCGTTGCCCTGCGGGACGCCGACACCACCAAGGTAGCTCACGATCACCGTGTGCGGATTCTCAGAGGTGTTTTCGATGGTGAGATCCACGTAGACGTCATGACGGCCGAGATCGAGCGGTTGCTTGGGGAGGCGGTAGGTACGGGTCAGTTTCAGCGCGCTGGCGTCGTTTTGAAAGACCTCGATCCAAAGCGAGAGCTCATGTCCTTCTTCTGTCGTGCCGTCGGTACCAGCGAGGGAATAGTCCGTCACCGATCCCATCTGCCAGTTCACATCGCGCAGCATAATATCGACGTTGTCGACGTTGATCTTCTCAACGGCGAGCGAACGGTGCGCGGTACCATCAAAACCTTCCACGAGACGCAATAGCCCATATCGCGCATCGTCGCCGAGCTGCTGAGCGTGATCAGTCATGGTGGCCGATTCGATCTACGCGCCAATGCTGGAGACGGTTAGCCTCATGCGGTACGGGCCGGGGTTCTTCCGGTCAACGCCGTCATGCTCTGCGGCACCAAGAATTGCCGTCGTTGGTGCGTCAGCCTCTCGTACTGAGAATCCGTTGCCGAGGGTGTTTCCACTGGAACCGCTTGCGCCGCTTGGCGTCGCACCGGCAGAGGTGCCGGATGGCTGTGCTTGTCCGGTGCCGTTAGCCATCGGCGTGACGCCGGGGGTTCCTTGTGGCTGCGGGGGTAATGGGAGCAGCCGTGGCAAGACCGAGAGCATCAGAAGAAAAACGCCGCCCGCGATCAGCAGGTTTTTGAGAGTTTCCTTACCCATGAGCTGTGTGACTACATCCTAATTCTTGGCTGATTGCGTGACTCGATGCCGGCTTGTGGTCCGGACGTTCACCCGAGCCACCTATTTTTTGATCGGGCTATCTTCCCTCAAACAGCCGCTGCCCGAGAAAGTCGTCCAGGTCGGGCGTGTCGTATATTTTCCGGGCCGATTTTTCGATGTCGTATTCCATTCGTACGAATTCGAGTGTGACACAAAACTCGTCCGCCCCGACCGACGGCAATTCATAGTCAGGTGGTGCCTCACCTTTTTCATAAACCACGACAAAACAGAGCCGAGGGTCGCGATCACGTGGCTGCCCGACACTGCCGACGTTGATGATCGCCTTCTCGTCCGACGTCACGCTATAGATGCCCATGTCCGGGAGTTCGTCCGGTGGATCAAAGCAGGGGTCATCCAGGAATACGCCCGGTACATGGGTATGACCCACCAGGGCGGCCATCTCACCTTCTTCGAGCTTGCGAAAATTGTCGAGAATCTTTGCCGGGTTCGTGTACACATCCTCCGGGAAGAGGTATTCATTCACCGGGCGTCGTGGTGAGGCGTGGATCATCAGCAGGCCTTTTTCGACCATCCGCTGAGGTAGTCGGCCGAGCGCCGCCCAGCGACGGTCGCGTTTGGCCTTGTCCGGCTCCTGTTCGAGGCATTGCCGCGTCCAGTACGCCGCCCGCTCTGCGCCGACGTTGAAGTTCATCGGCTCATAGAAAACGGCTTGGTCGTGGTTGCCGCACAGCGAAAACTTGCACCGGTCAATCACGAGATCGAGGCATTCTCGGGGACTCGCACCGTAGCCGATCACATCACCAAGGCAGCAAATGGTCGTAATCCCGCGTCGATCAATCTCTGCGATCGCCACTTCAAGCGCTTCGAGGTTACCATGAATGTCTGAGATTACCGCAAACACCAGAAAACCATCCTCGCGGCGAACCCGCCGGAAAATAACACCCACCCGAACGCGCCGCGCCAGTCGCGTCACAAAGACCCTCGACTCTACGTCTGTGTTACGGTTGCGTCAACGGGTCGCCCGCAGCCCACAAACCGAACCTGCTCGTTTGTCTATTTCGCGGTTTCCCGTGTCCCATTCGTGAAAAAACGGTATGATTTTCACTATTATGGGTAACACAACAAACAATAGGAAGTATGGTCTGGCCGTGGAGACGTCGTGCAGTATCGGCTCGGTGGCCATCGGGTGTTCTGGGCGGTTGCTCCAGGAGCATAGTTTCAGCGGCCCCCGGAAGCATGCCACAGAGTTCGTAGCCACGATCGACACCCTTTGCCGGGCGCAGGGCATCTTGCCGGAGCAGATCGGAGAGGTTTACGTCTCGTACGGTCCGGGCAGTTTCGCCGGCCTGCGTATTGGCGTCACGGCCGCCCGGATGATCGCCTTCGCCCACGGGGCCACGCTGGTGCCCACCCCAACGCTCGACGTCATCGCCCAGAACGCACGCACGCTATCGCCTAGACCGGAGCACGTCGTCGTTATGCTCGATGCGAAGCGTAAGCGGGTTTTTGCCGCTGCGTACGATCTTACGGGTGGTGCCTACGTCGCCCATTCCGCCGCTGCGGAGTTGGACCCGGTCGCATTCCTGGCCGAACAGCCGTCCGGGTGTCTGGTGCTTGGGGAAGGTGCCTTGGTCTACCGAGGGGCGGCGGAAGCCGCTGGGTTACCGATCGCCGATGATTCACGCCATGTGCCGCAGGCGAGCGTGGTGTACCAGATCGGGTATGCCCTGGCACGCGAGGGCAAGACGGTCCCGTCGCGAGAACTCGTGCCGCTCTATATCCGCCCGCCCGAAGCCGAGGAGCAGTGGGCTGTCCGGCATGGAGCGTAGCGCCAGAAGAGCTGGTTCATGCTCGTCTCCAGCGGCGGCGTATGGTAATTCCGGCTAACATGAACCGATGCCGAGCCACGGACTGAGCCGATATTCCAACAAGGAGGCCCGAGCTGATGAAGACCGCATTGACAGTCGTTACCACGGTGACTTTTTTCTCGATGTTCGGTACTGGCTGCGTCACGGCAGGCAAACATTCGTCCGATCTGCATTCCTCGCAGGATCGCCGTTTGACGGTGGGTGTGGTTCAAAGGGAAATCCGCGTAGGCATGTCGCAGGCGGATGTTGCCGCCGCGATGGGGTCGCCGAACATCGTCACCAAAGATATCGGCGGTACGGAGGCGTGGATCTACGACAAGATCGCCACTGAAGTTTCCTATTCGTACGATTCCGGCGGCGTGGGTGGTTCCGTGGGTGCGGGCGGATTGACCGGTGGTCGGTCGCTTGTGCTAGGTGGTATCAGTAGCGGTTACAACAAGTCGGCTGGTGCCTCGGCGACCACGCAGCGCACGCTGACCGTCATTATCAAGTTTGACGACCAAGGTCGGGTGGCCGATTTCAGTTACCATTCGAGCAGGTTCTAGGTGGGTATCGAGTGCCAGATGGGAGTGCAGCCATGAGGGCATTGCGTGTTTTCGCATGTGTCGGGCTGGTGGTGTGCGCGGGTTGTCAGAGCCCGAATCACCGGATGTCGCAGCTTCAAATCCGGCAGATGCAGACCCGGTCGTACGAAATCAAGGATCCGAAGCGGGCGATCAAGGCAGTCTTGAATGTTCTACAGGATGAGGCGTTCATTCCCCGCCAGGCCAGCCTCGAATTGGGCTTCATTCACGCGGTCAAGGAAGTTGATGTCACGGACGGCAATGAGGCGTTTTGGGCGAAGTTCTGGGAGGGCAAGAACGCACGCTACCGGAGCAACTCTATCATCGATTGTGCCGCCAATGTGACTGAAATCGCCAATGGTGTTCGTCTTCGGGTCAATTTTCAGGTGAAGATTCTCAACAACCGGGGTGAGGTTGTCAGTGTCAAGGCCATTCAAGATCCTGCCTTCTATCAGTATTTCCTGCAGAAAGTTGACAAGGGCATCTACTACGAAAAGCAGGGCGTCTAGCGGTTGTCGAGCCCATAGCGTTTCGTCGTTGTGGCCTTAGCGGTATCAGATCCTCGTGGTGGGTGCTCAAACGGCCCAACCGCGCTCTGCGACGACTTCAGCGGTTTGATCTGCGTCTCGCAGACGGCGTGAGTGGGCGATTTCAGTGACGGTTGCGTGGACTGCAGGAAGCACGCGTTCTGGAGCGAGGTCGGCCAGCGGTTCCAGCACGAAACGTCGCTCAGTCAGACGGGGGTGGGGTATCTCCAGCCACTTGTCGTGGTAATCAAGATCACCGAAAAACAGAATGTCAATGTCGATGGTTCGGGGTTGATTCTTCTGTTTGTTCTTTCCTGGTCGTATGCGTCCGAGTTTTGATTCAATCTGTTGCGTGATTGCGAGCAGGGCGGTCGGTGACAGTGAGGTTTCAATCCGTGCTACAGTGTTGAGGTAGGGCGGTTGAGTGCGATCGCAACCCACCGGGCTCGTTTGGAACAACCGCGCCACGTCGCGGTTCGTGTCTAGGGTGACCTTCGGGTGGCTTGCCAATTGCTCAACCGCCAGCCGTAGCGACTTGCGGCAATCGCCAAGATTCGCACCGAGGGAGAGGTAAACTGTCGTGGCTTTCAGTACGTCAGACGCGTCGCCCGCACCTACCATGATAGTTTCGCGATGCGGTCGATGGCCTCTTGCGTTCGCGATTCACTGACTGTGAGGGAAAAGCGAATGAAGTCCGTCGCAGTAGGCCCAAAGCCGGAGCCCGGCACTACCACCACATCAGCCTCAGCCAACAATCGGCTGGCGACCTGCATGGAGTCAAAACCGGCGGGGCAGCGCACCCACGCGAAGAACGTGGCTGGCGGTGATTCAACGTCCCATCCCGCCTCGCGCAGCCCGCTAAGCAAAATATCGATTCGCTTGCGGTAGATGGCGATTTGCTCTGTGACGTTCGGGCCGTTGAATTGCTTTAGCGCCTCGACGGCTGTCATCTGCACCGCTCGGAACATGCCCGAATCAAGATTGCTCTTGACCGCAGCCAGCGCGGCGAGCGCCTCCGCATGGCCCGTCGCAAACGCGACGCGCCAGCCGGTCATGTTGAACGTCTTGGAGAGGGAGTGAAACTCGATGCAGGTGTCCTTCGCGCCATCCACCTGCAAAATGCTAGGCGGTGGTTCACCGAAGAAGATGTCCGCGTAGGCACAGTCGTGCGCGATGAGGATGTCATGCTCCCGGCCAAACGCTACAGCTTGCTCGAAGAAGTCCATCGTCGCGCACGCGGCCGTCGGGTTGTTTGGGTAATTCAAGAAAAACAGCTTTGCCCGTTTGAGTACGTCGACCGGAATTTCATCGAGCCGGGGCAGCCAGCCATCCTCCGCCCGAAGCGGTACGGTATGGACCTCGCCATCGGCAAAGATGGTGGCCGACGTATATACCGGGTAGCCGGGTGAGGGTACCAGGACGACATCACCGGGGTTCACGATAGCGATGGGAAGATGCCCGATTCCCTCCTTGCTACCGAGCAGGCTGACCACCTCGGTTTCCGGGTCCACCGAAACCCCGAATCGCTCACCCATATATTTGGCGGCCGCCTCGCGGAAGGGGGCGCACCCGACGCTCGGGGAGTAGTTGTGGTTCTTCGGGTCGCTGATGGCGTTGCTCATGCGGTCGATGATGAAGTCATGCGTCGGGAGGTCCGGGTCACCGATGCCGAACTCGATCACGTCGCGGCCTCCGGCGATGGCTGCCCGTTTCAGTCGGTCGATCTCGACGAACAGGTATGGCGGCAATTTGGATAAGCGAGACGCTCTGATGTGGATCAAGGCTATCACTCCCTTCGGGCGAACGAGCGGGTTCCGTGTTTGCTTCGGCGTGAATCCGATTGTTAGCGTGTCGCTTCGCATGTCCCTGCTGGTGGTCATACCGTTGGCGTCAGGGCGCGTCAACGCATCGCAGACTTGTGATATTTGACGAAAGGCCGAGAAGCCCGATCATACCGGGTGTGTGGTCAACATCGCTTGACCGGGTTGGTGTTATACGAACGCGCTGCAGGCGCTGGATGCGAGATCATGTGCAAGAAAACGTTCGGTATAGTCTGTGTAGTGGTTGCTTCGGTGGTGCTCGACGGCGGTGGCTCTGTCGTATGGGCCCAGGCTAGCGGCCACCTGAGTTGGGGGCCTAACTTGCTCGTCAATGGCTCCTTCGAGGATGGGTTTACCGGTTGGTCCTTGACGCTGGGGGCTCGCGAAGAGACGGGCGGGCCTGAGGTGCAGTCTACCGTTTCGATCGATTCCGAGGTCGCCCATGCGGACCTGGCAAGCATTCGGCTCAGCGGTTCATCAGACACAACCCTTTGGCTCGCAGCCCATTCCGATCCCGTCGCGGTCCGCGAAAACGCGCAATACGTTCTGCTGGCGTGGGCCAAGGCTGAGGGCGTCGTCAGGGATGCCGATCAGTACCCAAACAGCAACGCCTACATTCAGTTTCTTGGCAGCGATGGTGCGATCGTGCGTATGGGCCGATCGCCCGTTCGAGCCACGCCGAAGATCCTGGGGACGAGCGATTGGCGCGAGCTCCAGCGTGTGGTGAAGGCGCCGGTGGGGGCGGTTGCTGCCCAGGTTGGTGTGGCGCTGACCTGCACGGGTACGGTGTGGTTTGATAAGGTCGAGCTACATGAAGTTACTAATGTTGTATGGCATAAGAAGGTGACGGATCGATTTGTGTTTCACGGGGAGGCTGGTCAGGAGCCGAAGCGCGAAGTCATCTAGACCAGCGAAAAATACCTGCGGTCAATGGAACGGCTTCTAGAGATCGAGCCGGGAGAAAAAATCTCCTACTACCGTTACGCGTCATCGGACAGGTTGCGTACACTGACCGGAAAGCGGGGCAGGGGGCATTACACCGGTCGCGAGATTCACTCGATTCGTTGGGATGACCGTAGCGCTTACGCCGGTGTGCTGATGTCGGCGTTTGGCGAAACGACGCAGTTCATCGGGAGTGGTACGGCGTCG
>JAJRSR010000259.1 GCA_024278695.1 Planctomycetota bacterium
CATCTGCGAGAAAGTGTCGGGGAAACTGACGACTCGGCATCTGGTGGTTCTCCGTGTAGGTATTACCGCGCGATTCTGCACGCGGCAGATTATTCGGCGCGCACCGAGGCGCATGGTTCAAACTATAGTTCTATCGGATTTCCGGTGAGTACGCACGACCGATAATGGATCGCGGCGCAGCGGTGCGCGGCTCGGATGCCGCGTTACGCGTAGCTGTGCAGCCCGGTGATGATGAAATTGACGACGATCCAGTTGAACATCATCACCTCGAAGCCCACGATCGCGAGGACGGCCGTCCAGAACGCCTTATCCTTGACCTTGAGACGTACATGAAGCAGCACGAGGAAGATCAGGAAGGTGTTCAGGGCGAAGACCTCTTTCGGATCCCAGCCCCACGGGCGACCCCAGGAATGGTCCGCCCAGATCGCACCCATCACCACGCCCGTCCAGAGCATCACAAACGAAAGCTCGACCAGCACCATCGTCGCGCCGTCGAACACCTGCCCGGGTGTTGGCTTGTCGGGGTTCAAGAACCCGCCGGAGCCGCGCGAGCCTGCGCCCATGATGAGCGCAGAGGCACCCCCCGAGGCGTACCGTTCGACCCTGGTTATGCCGGCTTCGCGGCGCGTTCGTGCGAGCATGCCTTCGAGCATGAGAATCATCAACGATCCCCAGCAGATGCCGGACACGCCCAGGAGTTGCGCCCGATTCAAGCCACGGTTCGTGTTATCGACAAAGTGCATCATCAGCAGGTAGATGGTGTAGTTGGCCACAACCAGGGCGATTGGCAGTAGCAACATGCGCAGCTTCGGGATGACGCGGGCGTCCCACGCGAGGCACCACCGGTCACGCAGGAGCAGCAGGGCGGGGATGCATGCCAAACCGATCACCGCGTAGCTCCAGATGATGACGTTTGTATGGATGTAAAGCCAGACATCGTTGAGAGCGGCCATCTTGTTGCTGATACTCGCGTCGAGCTGCGCGGGTAGGAAGTCCGCAGCCATGAGCGACGCCATTGACACGACCGCAGACCCCAGCGCGAACAGGTTGCGGAAGGGCGTCTTGCGAACGATACGTTCGAGAATGATCGCCGCGACGCCGCCGAACCAGGCGGTTGTGGTGACGGCTTCAAACATGTTCGTATTAGGCCATCGCCCCGAAACATACCAGCGTATCCCCAGCGATGCCGTCTGTGCCGCGAACGCAATGACGAACAGCACCAGTCCGGTCGTTCGAGCACCGTTCCAATGGTAGACCACCGACATCAGTAGCGGTACGATGCTAACCAAATACAACAGCCACACCCACGTCATGCCGTTGAGCTTGAAATACCAGCTCTCCATCGAGAGCCGCCCGCTGGACGGATATAACTCCGGTGCGATCGTCGGCAGGATCGACGCCAACGTCACCAACTGCGCGTTGACGCCCGCTGCGTTTTCTTCTATCCACGCTTGGCGCAGGTTCGTCCACGCGGTGGATAGCACCGTGCGGTCTTCGTCGCTGAGTCCGGGAATGGCGGCCGGTGTCATCGCGCCGGCGTGTGCCGCGTCGCTGGGCATGCCGCCACTGCTGTACAAGGCTTCCGGAGCAAGCCAGGGCTTTTTGTCGTCCCCATCGGGCGAGGGAATCAGCCGAAGCTGCCCCATCAAGAACCTTGGGCTGGACACGGTCAAGGCCGACTGAATCGCGTTGACGGCTTTGGACGTGCGGATCAAGTCCTTGCCCATCCGCTGCATCAGCGCGAGGCACTCCGGCTTGGCTAATGTCTGACGCGAGATGAGCCCGCGTTTCATGAAGACCTTCGCCCAGTCGGTATCGTAACTGTCCTGTGGCTTGAGCACGCTGAGGATCTCAGTACGTACATTTTTGTTCTTTACATAAACCAGATCAACGTCGTCGTAGGCGTCGGGGCGAAACATCAGGTCCAAGTAGGTGAAGCCTTGCGATTGCTTGTTGATGTCTCGCGGGCCGCTGACGAAACCCATAAACGTCTTGGCGTGTGATGCGTAGGCGCGCAACCGACCGTCGGCGTGGACGGCCGTGCCGTAGAGCGGCGTGAGGTCTACCTGGGAGGCGAAGGCGCTCGCCTGGTCACCGGTGGCCGGCGCACGCGTCAGGCCATTGTAGCCCACCAGCAAACCAATGCCGAGGACTACCATGACGTCGATCCATCGAATCCTGGGTGTAGCTTTCATCCGACAACCTCCGCCGCAACTTCGGACCGGGTGGTTCTTTCGTCTGTTTCATCATTCGAGCGCTGCCGACGCGCCTGCGATTCCATCGCGCGTCGACGCGTGAGGATCGGCTTGACGTAGAACGCGAAGAGCATGCCGACGACCGACAGGCAGCACCCGAATAACTGTATGTACACGCCGTTTCGGTTGCCCACGCCCAAGCCGGTGTAATTCATGCCACTGCCGGGTGCGTTGTTTGGGGGTTTGTCCCACATGGACTGAAAGTACCAATACTCACCGTGCCCCGTGGGGCTGTTCACCGATATATTAGATGGTTCGTCCGACCATTTACCCTGTTCGAAAAACTTCAGCCCGCTCACGTAGTTACGAATCGTGGACACGGCACCGCTGTAGCCGCCGAAATGCGTATCGAGCACGAAGTCATCCAACGCGATCGGGGAGGGTAGCGGCAATTGCTTTCGAGAGAACAGCACCTCGACGGCCGTACCGTCTGGCAGGTGAAAAACCTCCGGAGAATAAGCAAAGCGACCCTGGTAGACATATTGTTCGCTCGGCAGTGCGTATTGGTTGAAGTGCAACCATGTCGTCTGACGGCCCGAACCGGAATCAACCTCCAGCCGGATCATGGCGAACATCTCTCCGGTGTTGCGCTGCCGCGATTCCGGTGGGACGATATAGGGTTTGCGATCGCTTACGGCATGCGTCCAGAGCCCGTCGATGCGAATGTTGAGCCCGGGCACCACGCCCACGGATTCTCCGACCCGAACCGTCCGGTCGATCAGACGTTGGTCCTGCCCGTTGAACACGAAGTGCAACCCGCCTGGATAGCCGGCCAGGATAATCGGAGCGCCACCCGGGGTGTAGCTAAACTGTAGCCGGTCATCGGTCTGCTTGACGGAGGCCGCGTGTGGATCACCAGAGCCATCTTTCCCATGGTGCATGTCGCGGGTCATCTTGGGTTGGTCGGCGACCCATCGGGTGAACTCACCCTCCGGTGTCTTGATGTCGACCAGCGCCACAGAGACGACGCCCCGTGCCCCAGGAAGTGAAAGCCCGTCCTGCACGCCGCGAATGCGGAAACTGTATGCTGTACCCTCGACCGGGGTGAAAGGCCCGTCGTTGCCGACGACGGTCTTGTCTGAAAGCGCAATATCATGCGTCTTTCCGGTTTCTGGGATATGTAGCTGAAGCCTGGCCGTGGAGCCTGCCGGCAGGTTGGCGATCTCCGCTGCACTGCCAAGCCATACAAACTCGATCGAGCCTGAGCCCGCGCTACTGCGGGCCGGATCGAACGCAATAAGCTCGTGGGGTTGAGACTCGCCGGTATCGGAAACGGTGCTGATGTTGAGCACCGGGTTCAGCCTTTCGCCGCCTTCATGCCATTGCCGTTTCATCTGGGCGTAGCGAAGGTACCCGGTGATTCGTACATCTGCTTTGCCGAGCGGGTCAGCATCTTCGACTGCTGGTACGGCCAGATCCAACGCGCGAAGTGGAAGCCGCGCGTTAGGCTCCAAGAACACATGATCGCGTGAGGCCACGTGGTCGTTGTAGCGTGGCAATCCGTCGATCGGACGCTCGTGCCATTGCGTTTCGCCAAGGCGACGCACGAACAGCGCCCACGTATCCATGACGTGGAACACCGTAGTCGGTTCGTAATCGAGCGTGAGCTGCAACGCCTCGCTGACGAGCTTTTGTCCGATGTTTTTAATCGCCCGGCCTTTGCCGGGTATGATGTCTTCGGTGTATTGCGGGTAACCGTCGAGAAGCTGCCGGGTGAACGGCTCGCCGCCCGGCGGGTGCACCATCACGTTCACCGCGTAGGCCGACTCCCCCGCGTGTTCGTCGGAGAGTATGGGCCACGCCGTGTTCGTGCTTTGCACATGAAAGCCCCAGGCGTCCGGACCGGCGATCACCTCGGCAGTGCTGCCGGGGATCGCGACAAATGATGCTGGCTCTGTCATGCCGGGGAGCATGACGCGGACTTGACGACGAAACACCGGTGCGTCGCCCTCGACCTTGGTGACGAAATAGTAGTAACTGCCGAGCGTCAAAATCACGATGCCCGTGTGGATCATCCAGACGCCCGCGTTGATTTTGCGAAGTGGAATACGCCGGATTGTGATCAACGTCATGCACGCCGTCAGGCAAATGACCATCACATTGAAAGGCCACCAATGAAACCACTCGAATTCCGTCATCTCCAACATCGGAAGTTTACGCACCTGCGGCGCGCCGCTTCCGATTGAACAGTACAGAAACAAAACCACGGCCCAGAAGATGCCGAACCAAAGGCTGGAAAACAGATCGAGGACGCTACGAAAAACGCCGCCTTGCGATGCTGTCCGGGTGTTTGGTGTGGCAGTTGAATCAGATCCGATCATGCGGCTGTCTTTCATGTAACACCGGGTCAAGCAAGCCCCCCCCAGTTCCACCGGCCCGTGGTCCGGGTTCACGCCGGGAGTATACACGTCTTCGTCGCCTTTTCCATCGTCAGGAAGCAGACCCGGCACGTCAAAAAAAAGAGTGCGCCGGCGACGAATTCACCAGCGCACTCTCGCATGTTGCGTGCCACGTTTGTGTTTAGGGGTGGTTCGGCGCGGAAGCGAGCGCCTCAGATCCGTGGTCGGTGTTCATTCCGATGGACGTTCGGGCCATGGTGCCGCGGGGAACGAGGAAAATCTCGACCCGACGGTTCTGGCTCTTGCCCACTGCGGTGGCATTATCGGCGATGGGGCGAAACTCTCCGAACCCCATGATTCCGACGCGTTCGGGACCATATCCGCTTTTTCGAAGATTCGAGGCCACGGATATCGCCCGGTGTACGGACAGATGCCAGTTCGTCGGGTGGATCTTCCTGGTGGAAGGTTTGCCGATCGGTGTGTTGTCGGTATGCCCGACGACGATCACTTCAAAATCTTTCGCAGCATCGGACTTGATAATATCGGCAAACGCCTTGAGCGAGCCGCTCGACGATTGCTTGATGACGTCACTGCCGATTGCGAACACGAGGTCGGACTTCCACTTGATGGTGCCACGGTTGGCGTCGTAGGCCACAACCTGCGGGTGTTGATCTGCGAAACGTCTCAGTGCGGTGTCCAGCGGCTCGGGCAACGCCTGTCCCGCGATCGTGATATCTCCCAACCCCTGACGACCAGCCATCGCTTCGAGCTGGCTCTGAGCCATGAGACGCACCTCATCCAGCACTTCGTTCTCGCTGCGGAGGTTGGCGATCAGTTCGCTTTTTGTGGCCAACTCGCTGTCCAAGGACTCCACGCGTCCGCGCATGGCGTCACGGCTCGCGCGAGCATCGACCAGATCCTGTGCGAGCGTTTCCCGCTCGGCCGTAAGCATTCGGTTTCTCGCTTGGACGCGGCGATGCTCATCCATCGACATGCAGCTCGTGGCCGCAGTCAATATCCAACATCCGACGAACCCTTTTACCAACCACCCGCTAGCGCGCATCACATACCTCCTGTAGTCCTGCAAAGAGACCTCTGCTCGGTCCGTCGCCACCAATACCAACGAGTTCACACCCGGCGG
>JAJRSR010000260.1 GCA_024278695.1 Planctomycetota bacterium
GCGGTTGGTCTGTTGGCTATGTGGTTGTCACGGTGGCGGCCGTGATGACCCATTACTTCGTGGTCGTTGCTTTGGTCGGGCAGGCGGTGGTCGTGTTCACTGGTGCGCGCGGTCCGTTTCGTCGCGCGTGGGTTGGGTTGGTCGCGGTCGCGGCGGTCTGCTTTGGTGTGATGTGGGGGCCGTCGTTGGTGGACCAATGGGCGTTCATTACCAACCAGCAGTGGCTCCAGCAAGCGGAACCCGACCACCTGCAGAGGACGTTGTTGCGTCTGACGGCCATGCCTGTGCGGCTGTTGGTGTGGCATGAGATCTATCAGGCTGGCTATGTGTCGTCTATGTTTGGGGTGATGGTTTTTTGTGCGGCGTTATGGGGCTCCAGCGTGCGAGAGCGCACGGATGCGAAGGTGTTTGCGCTCTGGTATGCCGTGCCCGTGCTTTTTTTTGCGGTCGTGGATGCGGCGACGGGAAGGCAAGTACTACAACATTTGCGGTATTCAATCGTCGGCTTGCCCGGCCTGGTGGGGTTGATTGTGCTGGCGGTGTTTCGGCTTCGTGGTGCGGTGCGCCGGGGGGTGTTTTGTGGGGTGGGGGCGGTGTTGTTGTGTACGCTTCACTTGCCGACGCCTGCGAATCCGCGCGGTAGACTCGCGGCGAGTCACATCGCTCAGCAATGGCGACCGGGGGATTTGATCGTGTTTGAGGCCATTGATTGCCTCAAATGGGCCAGGCACTCGTTCCAGGCGGTGCGGTATTACTTGCCGGCGTTTCCAAGAGAAACGCCGGATGTCTTGGTGGTTGAGTCACCTATCGACGAATCGTTGGCGGCCGCGATTGGAACCTATTCACGTTTGATTGTGGTTTCGCCGCGTGCGAGTGGAGAGGCTGTCCCGGTTCCTGACGTGTTTCGCGAAGTTGGCAAGACCGGTTACGTTCGCGCGATCGGTGAGGTTCACCTGTTCGAGCGAATCGACCCGGGTCATGACGAATAGTACCAGCAGCGTACGCGGCTCCAACGCAGCGTCTTACAGGCCTGTAAGCAACTCTGATACTTGCAGCCCGAGCGAGTTGCTGATTCTAGCCAAGGCCCAGATAGAGGCGGCGTTTTTTCCGAGTTCCACCTGGGATAACTGCGACGTCGTCAGGTCGGTGCGATCGGAGAGCTGTCTTAGTGTCAGGCTTTGTGACAGCCGGTGGCTACGGATGCGCTGACCGATGAGCCGATTGAGTTCGTGCTCGTCGGTGTAGATGATGCCCATGCGCTGGCAGGCGCGATCGATGGCCGTGATGATGTCTTCTTGTTTGAATGGTTTGGTGATATAGTCGCAGGAGCCGTGGCGCATGGTGGCTGTAGCGCTGTCGAGATCGGGGAAGGCCGTCATCACGATGCAGCTCATTCGATCATCAATGGCCTTTAGCCGCTCAACGACTTCAACGCCCGGCATCGCCGGCATGCGCAGATCAATCAGCGCCACCTGAAAAGATTCTTGTTCTGCAGCCGCGATTCCGTCATCGGGATTGGTGAACACGCACGGGTTGTACCCGCGGTCTTCCAGAAGCAAGCTCACGGTTTTGCAGATGGATGGATCGTCGTCGATTACAAGTACCTTGATGTGGTGCCGTACTGCCATGTCACTGATTCCCTCTGTCGGATAATCCAAAAGCGGATCGACGCTCCCAGCGTGGCGCTTTTGGTTGATTCCCTTCGTGGTGCGTGTCGCGTATGCCGCAGTGTGCGATCGTCTCGCTTGTCGTCGAAAGTCTCGGCATCCTGTCCGACTTTCGCGAAGCTATGGCATGACGCCGCGCGAGTGATCCTCTTCCGCACGCTCGTACCGACCGTCGCGACCGTGCCAACGGGACGATCGAATCCGTCTCGTCGCCGAATGCCCCGGCTCGTGTTCACCTGTTCAGGGGGCAGCAGGTAGCGGGGGCACCCCGTCATACTACCTGAATACTAAGGCAGTGCTTCACTGGTTTCCAGTGGCAGACGACGAGGAACGATAATAGTGTGGTTTCGGCACGTTAAACGCGGGTTGCTTAGGGGAAGTGATAGCGGAAAAAATGCTTTTTGGGGGCGTGTGTGACGCGAGATCGTGTCGCTAGGCGTAAAGTGGCCCGGGGCGTGGCATGGTGTGGCACTCGGCAATTTTTGCCCCATATGACGGTCGACCGGCTGAGGGCGTGTTACGGGTCGCGATGCTCAAGCGCTTCTATCGTAACCGCGAAACGGTCGGCGGCGTTTTCTTCCAGCATCAGCACGATGGCAGTGCCACGCCGCGACGCAAACAGTTTCCCTTCAAACTTTGTCGGCGCGCCAACGGTAAGCTGCGACGTGGTTTTGTCGGTGTGTGTGATCGAGAGCGTGTACGCGGGTTGATCCAGGCCGAAGGTGGCCAAGCTGTCCGTATTGTAGTTTGCGACGCGGGTGATGCGCAGGTCTCGTAGGCGTAGGAGCAGGTTTTCCACCTTGTTGTCATCAAGCCGAAGATCGGGCTCCGCTGCGTAGGTCCAACGTTCGTCGCTCCGGTTGAAGGTGAACGAGCCGTCAGGGCCTTCGACGGAGAAACTCGAAACCGTTTCGGGGTCAAAGGACCAGACGTTCTCTTTGGCGTTTTCCTTCGCCAATAGGTCAAGCAGGTTTCTGTCGAGCTCGAAGACTGTGGCCGCGTCCTGCCGCTTTGCGTAGTTATGTCCGTCGAGCCCTGCCAGTAAAGATAAAGATAAAGATAAAGATGACACCGTCGTCGCGGCATGATCTCCGGCGGCGGTTCCGAGGGTCAGGTCGTAGCCGATCGTGACGACGAAGCCCGGCTGTTGTAGGCCTAGCAGGATGGATTCGCTGGGCGCAGCCACGACGCGCGTCGCGCGGAGACCTGCCAGTGTCGTGGCAAGCTGATCCAGGGCTTGCTGGTTGACTTCCATCTCGATGGGTGCCGTCATGGACCAGATGCCGTCGTTCTTGGCGTATCGTAACGTTTGCCGTTTGTTCGTGATCGTGTTGTTGGACGCTACGGTCAGCGCCACGATGGTTGCGGGCGGCAGGTCGAACAGCGTACGGTCGGCGTATGCGATTGGGTCTTGAAGAAGTTTAGCGGTAGCCGTTGAGCGGACCTTGGCGATTGCGATGTCGTCATTGCGGCGCACATATACCAGCAGCTTGCTTGTGGCGCTGGTGTGGGTGCCGATGGTGATCCGCTCCGGTGCTGTCGCGCCGGGGATGGTCAGGCTGATGCTTGCTTGAGGCTGATCGAAGCCGAACGGCGTCGTAGCCGTTTCCGTGCCATCGACATAGGCCGAGGCGGACAAGTCCTGGATGCTTTTCAAAAGACCTGCAACGGCATCATCGTCGAGCGAGCCAGATTCGTCGGCGTGGTGCCATGAGCCGTCTTCATTCTTGGCGGATAGGCTTCCGTGCGGCGTGGCAAGCTCGAAGCTGGTGGCCGTCGTGACATCGAGTGGTGTGATCTTTCGGTCGCGCCATTCACTCATGACGGGCGTTACTTTGTCGATCGTGGTTTTCATGATCGTTGCGACGGCCGGTCCATCTCCGGTGCGAATGTAGGCCTTCGTGTCCTCACCAATGGGCGAACGGTCGGCCACATGCAGCACATACACGGTCGTTTTGGTTTCGGTTTTCGGGGGGGCTGGGGGCGTTTCTTCGGTCTCGCCCGGCTCGGCGTTTTCCACGGTGATCGTCTGCTCGACTGTCACACTCAGCGTCATCGCAGCGGGAGCGAGCCCGTAGATCGGGAGTTTGCTTTCGATGTCATCGTGCCACTGGATCACCCTCGGGCGTGCCAGCGCAGCGATGGCTTCCTGCACCTTTGCTGTGGCGCGGGCTGTTACCGGTGATTCGATCATCCACCGCGTTCCGTCTCGCGTGAAGACGTATGTCGTTTCTCCTTCGCTGCGGTCCACGATTTCCAAACGCGTCGCGTTGTTTTCATCAAACGTCCACAGCAATTTTTCGCGGTACGCGACGGCTTTGTCTTTGAACAAGCCTGATAGGCTTGACTTGCCGACGTAGATGCGCGGGTTGCCTTCCAAGCGCACATATGTTTCTTGTTTCCCGGCCGGACCGCCGATCTCTACGACTGCGGTGTTTCCATCCTTGTCGCTCATGGAGACGATGGCACGCGGCGGGGCGAGCCCGGCCGAGCCGGCATTGACCGTGGCGGAATCGCTCGGTCCGTAGCTGATGTCGTACATGAGCGTGCCCAGTTGGCGCGGGAGTTTCTCCACCTCCCATGATACGGCCTTGAAGTCCTGCGGCGCGGTCATGCGCCATGCCACAGGGCCGCCGTTTCCGTCGGCTTTTTTCTGGAAGAGCCAGTCGTCGCGGTCTGGGCGCTTGACGGAAATCTTGATGACTTCACCGGGTGAGTCCTCAATCACGACGCGGGATGTCGATGTGCCGCCGCGTGGTGGCGGTGGTGCGGGCGTTTTCGGGTCGCCGGGGCGTGTGCGTACGACGTATAACCCAAGTATGAGTAGGCCGAGTGTCAAAGCGAGCGTGAGTGTGTTTTTCGGGTTCATAAGGGAACTACCTGCGTCTGGTCCACCAAGTGATGCCGCCGAACGCCAGCGCAAGTGCCGGCCAGGCGAAGATGGTAAGCGCTTGGATCCATCGCCGTGTCGACTCGTCCTTGATTTCGAGGACGGCCGCGTCGATCGGCTTTCCGATGTTCATAAAGCTCGTATTGTCGTTGAGCCAGTGCAATGAGTTAATCAGCAGGGTGACGTTGCCTGGGTTGCTCGAACGGACGGTCATGCCCTGCGACGTAAACGCCAACTGCCGGGCGAACGCGACCTCATCCACCGCGAAGGTGCGAGAGGAAACGACCACGACCTTGGCGTCGCCCTTGGTGGCGGCGACGGCCAGGGTGTACGGGCCTAACGTGTCACCCTCGTTGCGGACCATGAAGCCGTTGCTCTGAAGCTGCTCCTGGTAGGCCTGAAGATTCTTAACGCCCCACACGGTGTCTCGCTCGGGCAGGGTGACCAGCGTTTCAATTGAGACGCCCTCCGGTGGGGATTCGGCAAGAACCAGCGGGGCGCAAAACGGCAACATCAACATGCGAGCTTGACCGCCGCTGACTACGATGTGATCGCCGACTTCGAGCTTGCCCATGCCAAAGAGTTGCGCTGTGTTTCTGGGCGGGGCATACTTGCCCGGTTCAAAGTTGATCGTTTCGATGAGGAGTTCGCTCGTGTTGACTTCGATCCCCCAGGTGTCTTTGAGGTATTCGCCATATTCGTAGGTGGCGGGGATGGTGCCGAACGGTCCGGGGTACCATCCGGCAACGAAGATGGCCCGGGCGTTGTCACCGAGCACCGACAGCAGCAGTTGCCGGTGTGAATCGGTGAAGGGGGGCTCTTGGCTTGGCTGCCCCGTCGGACTGGGCTGCGGCGAGGCCGGTTGCAACACGACGTAGATGGTTCTCGTTGGCGCGGGGTCGAGTTGCGGTGGCGCATCGGCTGACTTCAGATCCCACTCGTCTACGATAAAGTTTGTGTCCTCAAGCTGCTTTCTCATCGTGGCGTAGGGCGCGGGTGCCTGTCCGGGGATCATCGCAGCGGCGACCTGGGCCATGCCGCCGTAACGCACGAAGATGACGGCCGTCTGCTCTTTGTGGGTGGCACGAAGAATGGCCGACGTTAGTTTTTCTTCACCCTTGAAGGCGCGATCCTTGAACTGGGCAGCACCAGGGCGGTTGGGGTCCATCGTGGGCCAGACGTCGGAGAACTCCACGACTAGAGCGTTGTCTTCCGTCTCGACGATGATCGGGTTCGCGTTCGGTGCGAGTTTCTGCATCAGTTGATCGAACGACAAGGGTTGAAGCGTGTTGAGTTTGGATGATTCACCCTCCAGTTCTCCGACCAGCTCGGCATACCGTCGCCCAGCGCCGTCCAAGAACGTGACCACCGGCTGGGGTAGGTTTTCATTCCGGGCAAGCTGCGCCCGAGAGAAGTTGGCGATGTCCTGCAAAGACTTAATCATGTCACGGTAGAGCGTTTTCAAGACCGCGGTGGCTGCCGTGTACTGGGCGTTGTCCAGGGCGGTGAGCGCGTCGATCTGCTCTCGCGCCTGCTGCGTTTCCTGAGTCCACTGCTGCAAGAGCGACTCGATCTGACCGACGGCGGCTGCGGTGTCTTGTCCGTTGGGGGCTGCCGTGAGATCGGCGATGGCCTTGGCCTCTGCATGCACCAGTGCCCGCATGCGATCGTCCAACTCACCGGTGTAGCGTTCGATACGTTCCTTGTAGGCTTCAATCTCGTTGGCAAACTTCGGCTTGTTGCGGAGCCGGTTTCGGAGCTTGGCCAGATCTTCGTGGTCGCTGAGCGGGTTAATCGAACTGGCCGTCACCTTGGAGCGGGCGGTGGATTGGTACAGGCTGAGTAGGTCGTCGATCGTGCGACGGTAGAGCTGCTGATCCTTTTCCTCCAAGTCAGTCTCGAAGTAAAGCGAAGTCAGCGTGATCGGTGCGTCGAGGTCTCGGAGCAGGTTTTCGGTAGCTTCGCCCAGGCTGTTGATCTGTGACGACGTCATGTCGAAACGCGCACCGGGAACGGCATACGCAATAGTCTGCACTACGCCAACGATGCCCAGCATGATTAGGGTGGCCACGATCACGTTGCTGCCGATTTTCATTCGCCGCCCGGCGCTGCCGCCTGTGGCACTTGTTGGGTCGGGGTTTACTGCCATCGACGCATCTCCAATCGCTTTACAGTGAGGTACAGAAACAGCGCCGTCGTACTGAGGAAGAACACAACATGGTTCAGATCAACCATGCCGCGGACAAAGTCATAAAAATGGGTCGCCACGGAGACGTGTTGCAGAAACACTCTGATCCAGCCGGCCGGCACTTGCTGGGCAAGCCCCTGTGACGCGAAGGTCATCATGGACAGCAATGCGAAACTCAACAGCACGGCCACGATTTGGTGCTTGGTGCAAGCGCTGAAGAAAAGCCCAACGGAGAGGTAGAGCCCGCCGAGCAGCATGAGCCCGAGGTAGTTGCAGGCGAGCAGCGTCAGGTCGAGCGGTCCGAACATGGCCAGGATGATCGGGTAGATCAGCAGGGAAAGCATCAGCACGCCGAACATCATGAACGCCCCGAGAAACTTTCCGATTACGACCTCGGTCTCGGAGGTAGGTGTGGTCATGAGCGTTTCGATGGTGCCGTTGCGAAACTCCTCGCTGAGCTGTCGCATGGTCAGCATTGGCAGGACGAACACGAGGATCAGGATCACCCATTGCCCCAGCAGCGAACGGAGTGAGGCCTCGCCGCCGGGGACGAACGTGCCCAGCCCGAACGCCAGCCCGCAGGCTAATAAAAAGATGGCCGTAACGATGTAGGCGATCGGCGAGAGGAAATACGCGCCGAGTTCGCGTTGCACTAACGTAGGTATGTTTCGCATGTGTGTCTCCGACGCTGGCCCGACCATCATGGTTTTCGATCGTTACCCGCCGCTCCATAGGTTATCGAGGTCCGTTACGCCTCTGCATATTGTGTCTTTGCCGTTACCTTCACGAAGAAATCCTCCAACGTGGCACCGTCGCGGTGCAGTTCCCGTAGCGCCCAGCCGTTGGCCGTGGAGAGTTTGAAGACATCCTCGCGCACATCGACACCCGTTTTGGGGCGAATGCTGATCTTGACCCAGCCATCGCTGGCGGCCAGTTCCACGTGCTCGACGCCGTTGATTGCCTTTACCCCTGCCTCGATTTCCTTCTACGGGCCGCGAAGCTCTGCGACGACGGGAGCCAGCGAGACGGACTTGGCGAGCAGCTCTTGAGGAGACCCGCTGGCGACGATACGGCCTTCGGCAATGATGATCGTGCGCGAGCAGGTCTGCTCGACCTCGTGAAGAATATGCGAGCTAAGGATGACGGTGTGGCGTTCGCCGAGTTCTTTGATAAGGTTGCGCGTCTCCCGGATCTGCCGGGGGTCCAACCCGATGGTCGGTTCGTCGAGCACGAGTAGGTCCGGCTCGTGGATCATGGCGTCAGCCAGGCCGACGCGTTGCTTCATGCCTTTGGAAAGCTGCCCGATGGGTCGGTCCACAAACTCACCGAGCCAGCAACGTTCGGTGACACGGCGGATGGCGTCGAGGGATTCGGCCCGGGACAAGCCACGGAGCTTGCCGCGAAACTTAAGGTACTCGCGGACGCGCATCTCGGGGTAGAGCGGGGTTGCTTCGGGCAGGTAGCCGATGTGTCGTCGTACTTCCAGTGAGTCTTGGAACACATCATACCCCGCCACGCTGACGGAGCCCGCGCTGGCCGGGTGGTAGCAGGTCAGCACGCGCATGGTGGATGTCTTGCCGGCTCCGTTGGGTCCGAGCAAGCCCACCACGCCGCCCGCCTCAACATCGAACGAGATGTTATCCACGGCCACAAAGGAACCGTACCGTTTTGTTAAGTTTTGCACGCGGATCATGATGGCCGCTCCGAGTCAAGCGTTCGTCTTCCAATGTCACTGATTCACCCGATTGGTGGGCGTGTGTCGAGACGAGCGGTCCCGGCGAAAACGCCACCCATCAGGACCAAGCAAGGTATCGGTGCGCGCCGTGTTGTCAAGGCAAATGGCACCGTTCTTGGCCGTATTCCTGGCGGTCTGGGCGCTACTGACAGGGACGTGGTTGGGGGCAGGTTCCCGTCAGAAATTGTCATGGGTGCTTGCGTGGCCGGGGGCGATCTTCGCGGCCACGTGTTGCGGCTTCTTTCCCGTAAGTTGACTCAGCTTGCCACGAGGCCGTGCGTGTCGATAGAATCGTGGTTCGTTTTGGAATACACGGAGCGGAGTATCTATGCGGTCTATTGAAGAAATCATCGTGATCGGCTCGGGAAACTGGGGGCTGGCGCTGGCCGTCTTGTTTTCCAAGACCAAGCCGATCCGTGTCTGGGCGGTCGATCAGGCGATGGCCGAGAAGCTCAACGCCAATCGTGAATCGGCCGGCGTTTTTTTCCCCTATCCGATCCCCGCCGAGATCAGCATCGAGGTGAAGTATCAGACGCCGTTCGATCCGAGCAGAACGCTGGTCGTGCTGGCCGTGCCTTCTTCTCAGATGAAACCGGTGGCTCAGGAGCTATCGCGGCACGCTGACACGCCGCTGGTGCTTACGGTGTCGAAGGGGTTTGATCTGGCGCGGCAATGTACGATGAGTGCGCTGGTTCAGTCTGAGATTCCCGGCGCGTCGGTCGTGGTGCTGACCGGTCCGACGATTGCGAACGAGGTGGCCGAGGGTCAGCCGACGCGCGCGGTGTTGGCGTGCGAAGACCTGACGGCTCTCGCCATGGTGAAGCAGACGCTGAAGAACGACGTTGTGGCGTTTGAGATTAGCCGCGACCCGGTACACCATGAGGTTCTTGCGGCGCTAAAGGGCTTGGTGGCGATCGCGGTGGGGATGGCCGACGGTGCCGGGCTTGGTGCGAACACGCAGGGCGTGCTCATGACCGAGGGGCTGCGGGAGTTGGTGACGGTTGGAAGCTTCTTTGGCATTCCTGAGTCCGTGTCTTATGGCGTGTCCGGTGCGGGCGATCTGATTACGACGTGCATCAGCCGCGATTCGCGAAACCGTCGGCTCGGCGTGGCGCTGGCCGAGGGGAATACGTTGGAACAAGCGCTGGGTCGCGTGCGTATGACCGTGGAGGGGGTGGCCATGTCGCAGACGATCGAAACACTCTGGTCGTTGGATGTGTCGATCCCGCTGATTCACCTGGTTAATGCGATTTTGCGCGGCAAAACGTGCGATATTCGCGCAGAGCTTTCCGGCTTGATCGCGGCGCTGTGATGGTGTTGTTGCGCAGCGTAAGGTATCTGGTACTTCGGGTTATTACATGCGTGCGATTATTCTGGCAGCGGGTGTGGGGCGGCGTCTTGCACCGATGGGGTGGGACAAGCCCAAGTGCTTGCTTGAGTTCGGCGGGCGGACGCTGCTATCGCGGACGCTTGGCGCGCTTGCTGCGTATGGCGTCGAGGATGTCGCGATCGTCGTGGGTCACCAGCAGGAGCTCGTGCAGGCGGGCGTTGGCGATTACCCCCGCATCACCTGGATTGAAAACCCCGACTTCGCCACTACGAACACGATTCATTCGCTTTGGCTGGCGCACGAGTTTTTGAACGATGACGTCGTTCTCTGCAACGCCGACGTGCTCTTCGACGCGGCGATCCTTGGCGATTTGATGGCCTGTGATGGCAGTGCCTTGGCAGTTGAGGAGAAACCGTGCGGGGCAGAGGAGGTCAAGGTGGTTATCGACTCGGACGACCGCATCACGCGCATTGGGAAGGAATTGGCACCGGTTGATTGCCTGGGGGAGTTCATCGGGGTCGCCAAGTTTGATCGAGACGCGGCGATGGCGCTGGCGGTCTCGCTTCGCCGATACAACGAGGTACTCCGTGAGCGCGGTTTGTTCTTTGAGGCGGCTGTCGGTGACGTCGCGTCCGAGCGCGTGTTGCGGGCGGTTCGGCTGGGTGGGCATCGTGCGGTTGAGATTGACACGCCCGAGGATGTGGCCGCCGCCCGCCGTCTTTTCTCGGCCTGATACCTGACGCGTTCGGTACCTCGCGATCGTACGCGACGCAGGCCGGTCGCAGATTCATAGAAAACGCCGCGACGCATGCGACCGGAAACCCGCCATAGTTTGGTGTTGACGCTGGGCACGGGCGTGACGACCGTGTTGGCCGTTGCGTACAGCGTGTACGCTGGTCGTACGCTGGGGAAAGCGGCGTACGGTGATTTTGTTGCGGTATTGTCGCTGGTGGCGTTGTGCCATCTGTCGCTCGGACCGATCAATGGCACGGTGGCCAGGTTTTCCGCGCAGTACGCGGCCGAGGGCGCGCTTGGGCGCGCTCGGACGCTTTGGCGGTACGTGACGTGGCGCGTCGCAAAGTATGGGCTGGTGGCTGCGGTGCTCGCGGTTGCGGCCGCCGTGCCGCTCACCTCCTTATTGCGGCTTTCTTCGGTCTGGTCGTTTGTGGTTGGCGTGGCGATTGTTTACGTCACGTTGGTGTTGGCCGTGTCGCGCGGGGCGCTGCGCGGGCTACAGGCGTTCGGTTCGCTGAGTGTGAACACGGTGGCGGAATCCGCATTGCGGTTGTGTGCCGGCGTGGCGTTGCTTGCCGTGTGGTGTCAGACGGCCAGCGGCTTGGCGGCGTATCTAGGGTCGCTTGTGGTGGTGTTGTTTTTCGCGCGGGCGCAGCTCGGTCGTATTTGGGGCGGGCACGACTATGAACCCGTGGATGGTTCGCCCATTCGTCGGTTCGCGGGTCCGCTGCTTGTCATGACCGTGACCTCTGCGGCGTTGCAAAACATCGATATGCTTTTTGCCAAGCGTTTTTTGGTGGAATCTGACGCCGGGTTGTACGCGGCCGCGTTCACGCTATCACGAACGATGAGCGCGCTGGTGACGCCGTTCACCACGCTGTTGCTGCCGGTGTTGACTCAGATGCACGGTCAGGGGCGTCGCCTCGGTGGCACATTTGCCCGCACCTGCGGTTATTTTCTGCTGCTGGCGGCCGTGCCGATCACGCTGTTCGCGGTGTGGCCTGAGCGGATCGTGACGCTGCTGTATCAGGACGAGTTTGCGGGTGCTGGTGCGTTGCTGCTACCGTTGACGTTGATGCGGCTGTTCGGATTTCTGTGCCACCTGATTGCCCTGGCGTTTGCGGCCACCAGTTGCTTCCGGTTTCTTTGGGTGTATGTGACGGGGTTTGTCGTTCAGCTTGTGCTGCTTTCGGTGTGGCACGAGTCTGGTACGCAAATCGCTCAGGTCGGTTTGTTCACGCAGGGCGGTATTCTCGCGGCGCTGGCGCTATTCCAATGGCGAAGCGGGTTTGGGGCAGCAGCTAGCGATTAGTGTTCGAGCGGATCGTGACCGGCTACGAATAGCGCCGCCTTTGACCGACAAACGCAACGAGTCCGACAGCGAGCAGTGCGAAGGTGGCGGGTTCCGGTATCGCCTCGGAGGTGAAGCTTGATCCGAACGTCTCACCGATCGTGAAGTCCAGTGCGGTAATGATACCAAGGCTGGTGCTCGTGCCGGTGCTCGGATTTACGGTGAGCAGTTGGTTACTGCTAGTGATGCCGAACATGGATCCGTCTTCCGATCTGGCCAGCCCGAAGATGTCAAAAAAACCCAGGTCTCCCATGACCTGATAGCTCTGAAGGTCAGTATCGATTCGGATGAGTGAACGTTGGGAAGTGGAGAGCACCAGATTTCCTGAAGTGTCAAACGCGAGATCACCAGCGGATGCGAATGGTCCTAAGTCTACGGCCAGCGTGGCTTCGCCTGTTTCGATATCCAGTTCATATAGTGCGCCGGTGCCGGCCGCCCAGAGCGATCCATCGACTCCGAATACCAGGGAGTTTGTGGTCCGGCCTGTGCTTCCAATCAGCGTGGTTGACCCGGTCGGCGGGTCAATCGTGTAAAGCGATCCGTTGTTTGAAACCCCAAATAAGTTGCCTTCGGCATCGAACGCGATGTCCCAGAAAAGAACCGACGGTGTTGAGACGAGTGTGGCCTCTCGCGTCGCGACGTCGACGGTGTACAGGTTGTTGAAGGAATCCTGGCCCCAGAGGCGCACTGAGCCAGCTTGTACCGGTGCGGCGGCACAACAAACAAGAAGCAAGAATCTAAAGGAACGCATTTTCCAACCTCCCCCTTCTCAAGACTCTGCGAGGCATTCCCTTTTTTGCCTCATGATTTTCAGCCGTCACTGTATCGCGCTGGCAGTTCGACGCAAAAGGGGGTTTTTCCGGCTTATGTGGCCGTGCCCCGTTCGTATATCGTCCGAAAGGAGCATCCAAGCCACGAAGTACTCATGATTTTGCATCGTGTGCCGTTGATGGCCCCACACGCACTACGGCGCGACCCTCAACGGCCGGCGATCGGGCTTTTTGGTGGGTAGGGGGTTACGCTTGCAGTTGAATCGCGTGGACCTACCATGAGGTTTGACGCTACTTTTGAGGCATTCGAGATGACGGCTAACGCTGACGAGCTACGGGAGATCGACGCGTGTGTATCGCTGATCGTGGGTGACGGTGCCGTGATGAAGGCGTGGGCCGCGAACTATTCGCAGCACCACCGTCACCGTTTGGCTGGTGATCTCGCGATGATTCGCCGCACGGTCGAGCCTTCCCGGCGCGTGTTGGAGTTTGGATCCGCGCCGCCGTTTCTGACGCTGGCGCTGAAGCGGGCGGGGTACGATGTCGTGGGTTTGGATATTGCGCCGGATCGTTTTGCCGAGGCGATCGCGACGTATGGCCTGGATATTCGCGCCGTCAATTTTGAAACGCAGCCCGTGCCGTTTGAGGCTGGGTCGTTCGATGCTGTGCTGTTCAATGAGGTGTTCGAGCATTTGCGCATCGATCTGATCGCGACGATGCGTGAGGTGCGCCGTGTGTTGAAGGTTGGCGGTACGCTGATGCTCTCCACGCCGAACATGCGTAGCCTTCGCGGGCTTTGGACGCTGCTGCGCCAAGGCTCGACGTGCCACATCGGTACGGACCTTTATGACGAATACGACAAACTCAGGCGTTTCGGCCACATGGGGCATGTGCGGGAGTACACGGCCGGCGAGGTATCGCGGTTTCTGACGCGGATCGGGTTCAAGATAATACGCGTTGAATATCGAGATGCCGGCCCGCCGATACGCAAGTCGCTGCCGGTGCGCGCTCAGGCGGCGTTCGAGAAAACGACATGCCTTTTGATTCCAAGCCTGAAACCGCTCTTTTCGATTGTGTGCGTCAAGACTGACAATGATCCAACGGCGTAGTGCGACCCATGCCGGTGGGTTGTTCTTGGTAGACGGGCATCGCCCGCCGGGAGCGCTTTCAATGTCCGAAGAGGTTCTTGCGTATCAGTTGCCCCGCGCACCGCGCGCGCCACGCCATGTGCCGTGCATAGAGCAACGGGAAAAACCAGGGCGGTAGCGGGTGCTTGCCGCCTGTGGTGAGTTCATAGCCCAGGCCGGCTAGCGGTTGCCGTCCCCATCGCTCCAGCCGTCGTAGCTGCGATTCGTCCAACTCCGTTTGCCATTGGCCGATGCGCTGGGGTGTGATGGTTTCGGTCGCGCGGCCCTTCCACCCGAGTTCGCGCTTGGCGATGCCCTCGACGTTGCCCGTGCGGCTGACCATCGCGTCTTCGTAATCCAGATCAAGGTGTGACGCGATGCGGCGAAGCGCCTGCTCCGGATCGTTGACGAACGCTTCGTATTTGATGCAGCACAGGTCGAGGTCGGGTTGCGATTGCGCCCAGCGCTGCCAGCGATAGAACCGGAGCCAGATCGCGAAGTTGACGTACAGGTCCTTTGGTCCCCACGGCACTTTCGACAGGCTCAGGGCGACATCGCGGCCATCGCGGTAGATCAGCAGGAACTTGGCCGTCGGGAACAGCCGAACGATACGCGGTAGCACCAGCAGGTGACGTGGTGACTTGTCGCCGAAGTATTCCGCGTTTGTTCGGCCGAGTTTGTTTGCGTAGGCGGTTTCCAATGCGACGTACCCGGCGATCGCGTCACGATCGGTTCGGATGCGCCGCTCGGGCATGGGTAGGTCTAGCTTCAAGTCTGCGTTGATCGCGCGAAGATGTTGGGCTTGCCCGGTCCGGCTATGGGGCAGGACATCCACGAAGTAGCCCGTCTCCGGCGGGATGATGATCTGAGGGTGCCGGTTGAGCGCCTGCTGGAGCATCGTCGTGCCCGATCGACCACACCCGACAATAAAAAGCTGTTTCATCGCGAACCCGACAAAGGGACGTTTGATTATCTTGGCACAGCGCCTACGCACGCGGTTATCGCGTGGGCTGGAGTCTGATTCCCCGGCCCCTGCAATTCCCGCACCACCAACTTAGCCGCGAGGTATGGACTCACGCAAGGGTGTGGGGGGTGTATGCCCGGTTGCGAACTCCAGTTCGTCCCCCACCTTTTGGGCGTACCCGAAGCATGGGGCACCCGCCACCCGTTTCGTAACGCCGATTGGCTACGCGCTGGCGACGTTTTTTAGATGGGGTCTGTCTAAGATGGTGAAACGTTGGCGTAGGTCGCTGATGGCTTCACCGCGTTGGGTGATGTTGTGTTCGTGGATCGGGCCTAGCTTTCCCGAGGCGCTGGTGAGGTAATCAATGCCGTAGGGGTTGAGTCCCATGAGCCGCGTCGCGGTGGCATCGACGGCCGCAGTATTACGCCCCACGATGATGCAGCCGAGTTGTTTCGGCGTGCCCATGATTGGTCCGTCGCCCTCCATGCCGATGATGCCATCTACGATCGTGAGCGACGGCTTGACCGTGGCGTTGATGTCGAAGATGGATTCTGGGATGCCGTGATAGTGTAGGACGTTTTTCGGCCAGCCGTAGACGATACCCGGCATGACGCCGAAGAGGTTTTTCATGCCGCAGGTGACGCCGGCCCAGTGGTGGGTCTTGAGCTTGGGCATGGAGACGACGAGGTCCGCGTTGAGCAGCGTCTTGGGAAGGTATAGCTCGTCGAGTTTCATGAGGTGGCCACGGTTGGGGACGGCGACGACGTCGTCGTGGTTGAGGTCCACGAAGCGGAGGTGGTCTTGGCGCAGCGCCTGACCCATGCCGGATTCGTCGAGTACAAGCGTGGAGTCCCTGCGGTATCCTTGGCCTTCTGCGACGACGACGGCTTTCGCGCCGAATTGAAGAAACACCTCGGCGGCTGCGGCGACCATGGCCGGGTTGGTGTTGATGTGTGATTCACCGAGTGCCGTTTCCACGAGGTTGGGCTTTAGCAGGATTCGTTTGTTTTTCAGCGCTGCGGCGGTGATGCCCAGGGTGTTGAGGCCATCGCGTATGATGCCGGCCAAGTTTTCGTGGTAACTGCCGGCGCGCAGCACGGTGACCTCGGCGCGGAGGCCGTGTTCATGTCTTGCCCATTGCCGCCAGCCGATGGCACCGCCGCAAGCCGCCAGTGTCGCGCCGGTGGCCGCGAGCATTTCCCGGCGCGACATTTTTCTTGCGGCAGGTTGGTCAGTGCCTAGCGTTAAGGGTTCTGTTGGTTGGGTCTTAGCCACCGACGCTGCCTTTTAGTGCGATCGGTTCGGCGTTGACGGCGGCGTGTGCCATGAGCAAGAGTGAATCGTGCAGTGGGCTCGGCTCGTCGTCGGCGATTCGCTCGGCGCATTCGCTCAACCAGGCTGCGGCTTCGGGTGGCGATCGGTGCCAAGCGGCCAACCCCATGAGCCCCCAGGATAACGTGATCGGTGCGCGAACGCGCTGCAATTCTCCCAGCAGGTATTCTATCGAGGCATCGATCGGTTTGGTTTGCGGTTCACCGGCCAGCGCGACGAGGACGAGACCTGTGGTGCCGGGGAAGGGCCGCAGTTGCTGCCCGAGCACTTCGGGGTTGCCGTAATTCCAGCCGCCGTCGGGGATGACGCGGTCGAGCAGGACCTCGATGCCTTGTCTTGTGCGTTCGTGCTTGGCTAGCCCGGCTTGGCGCAGCGCCCAGGTGGCGTAGGCCGTGGGTTCGAGCCATGAGTGCGTGCCGTCTACCCAGGGCCAGCCGGTGAGCGTGGTGTCGTGACCGAGGATTTCGGGGCGCGGCGGTATGGGCATGCCCTCGGTGCGACAGAGCCAGGTGATGGCACGCTCGATGTTCTTGCGGTACTCGCTGGCACCGATCGTTGGCGGATGAAGCCAAGCTGATACGGCGAGGCCCGTCGGCCAACAGGGGGTGCTGATGTTTTCGCAGATCTTCACGCCGCCGTCGCTGCGTTGCATTTCTGTAAGCCATTGCAGGCTGCGTTCGACGGCCGACCGAGCCTCTGGCGAACCGGATAGTGCCATGCAGGTTAGCGCGGTGGGTTCGGCGCAGGGTGTCGCGCGGGCATGGTAGCCCCAGCCGCCAGCGGTGTGTTGCGCGTCGAGCAGGCGATGTTGGACAGTTTGTTGCCAAGGGTTTGACATGGTGTTCGTCTCATTTGGGATCGGGCGCAGCGCTCACGGTGATCGTGTTACCCTTTTCGATCGCCGGACCTTTGCCGAAGTACGTTAGTTTTTCCTTTTATATCATCGGCAACGTGGGGCGCGGTGCTCAATGGTCATCGTTTTGAATCAAGACCTGATGGGAATCACGGTGGTGTCATCGACGGTTCGTCCCATATCCGTTTCGTTGCCGTCGTGATTATCCCGAATCGCGTTATCGGTCGGCAGATATGGTTCGATAGTTCTCCGTGGATTCAAGGAAGTGTTGGCATGGGGGGGATTTATATTCGACTCTTGAGAATGGAATGGTTCTAGCGTGCTCGCCGGGGCAAGAGCCGTAGCGTCCGAGAATAGTTTTTGAGGGGTTCACCATGAGATTTGATCTGCCGCGATTACGCGAGTTGGTTTACGCCGAAGATGGCCCGACGGCTGTGGAGTATGGCATTTTGTTGGCTGTCATTGTTGTGGCGGCGGTTGGCGGGTTGAGCCTGTTTGGGGTTCACATGAACAACATCTATACGATGATCGACTCCACGGTTCCCACGGGTTCATAGTGACAGTATTTGGCATCAGAAGCATAGGGGGCGACGTGGGTGTGGTGATGTTCGAGCCGGTAGGTATCGGGCTTGAGCAAAAAAACTATCAAATGCGTTTGCCCTGGTTGTCCTTGAATCATACGTTGAATATGAGCCGCTCGGCAGAACGAAATCGAGCGGCGTGGCGCCGACTAGCGCGGGAGAGTTGCCCGTGCGGCCTTGGAGCCAGTTTGGATTGCCCTCGGGCCACTAGGAGGCTTGAGAGATTTGGGAGGGGTCAGGCCGGTGATCGGCTTGACGGTCCTTCGACGACAGCGACGGGCTGCTGATTGCAGCCCATGACACAGAGGAGTGAGTCTGATGAAGAATTTTGTAACCCGTGCGAAGAGTTTCCTGAAGTCCGAAGACGGTCCGACGGCGACTGAGTATGCCGTGATGCTCGCGTTGATTATCATCGTGGCGCTCGGTGCGATTACCGGTCTCGGTACGACGGTCGACACGATCTTTACAAATGTCGATGGCAGTCTGCCGACGGGTTCCGCGTCGTAAAGCGGCGACGTGAGCTGACCGGCTCGCTTTTCACCCGGCGAGTGGGTCGGCGACGATGAGTCTTGGCCGGTGGGCGCTGCTGATTTCGGTGGCGCCCATCGGCATACTCTTTGCGTAGTACCGGGTGTGGCGCGATGCGTCGCGAGTGGGTGCCTGACACAGCCGCCCCTTCGCGACGAAGCGTGTCCGTGTGACGGTGTTTGGTAAGTTAAGTCCCGTGTCATGTGGAGTGTGCCTGATGCAGTTCGGTTTTTGGGAAACAACGTGTGCGATTCTGATCCCCGGTATTCTATTGGCTTCGTGGATTGATTTTGCGCAGCGGCGCGTCCCCAATTGGCTCAACGCGGCGTTGATCGTGTTAGGCTTTGCGGTTCAGGCGTACTTCCACGGTTGGTCCGGTATGGCGACCGGCGGCTGGGGCTTGTTGACCGGGTTTGGACTGCTCATTCTGCCGTGGATGATGCATGGCATGGGCGCGGGTGACGTGAAACTGATGGCCGCGATTGGCGTGTGGATCGGGCCGATGTTGACACTCTACGCCTTCGCCTTGGGTGCGGTGATCGGCGGCGTCGTTGCAGTCGTCATGATCGTGTCCACCGGCCGTTTGCACATGGCATGTGCGAACATGAACGTCATTCTTTCCAAGTGTTCAAATCCACAGACGATGTTTACCGAGTACGGTGCGGCCAAGAGCTTCGGCTCGACGTCGCAACTGCTTCCCTATGGCGTGCCTCTCACAGCCGGCACGTTGATCATACTGGGTGCGAAAATGTTCGGCTGGTGGGGGGTCTAGTGTATGAAGCGTAGATTCGTATTGCCGAGTATCTTGGGGCGGAAAAAGAATGGCAAGCGGCGGGCTGCGGCCATTGTTGAGTTCGCTGTGGTGCTTCCGCTTCTGCTGACCATCCTGTTTGGGATCATCGAATACGGCTGGGTGTTCATGGTGCGACAGACGTTGCAGACCGCGGCTCGCGAGGGCTGTCGGTTGGCCGTGCTACAGACCTCCGTCGCTCCGTACACCAACGTGCTTACACGCGTGTCCAACGTGATGGGGCCGACCGGTCTTTCGACCTACACGGTGTCGATGACGCACGCTACGGTTGCCGATCCGGTGGAAGTCGTCGAGATATCGGTACCGTATAATGATGTCTCACTGATGGGCGGATTCTTTGGGACCCGTGACTACGACTTGGCTGGAACCTGCTCGATGCGTAAGGAAGGGATGTAGGGATGTGAGGTGCGGGTTTTACATGACATGTTGAGCTAGTTACCGGACCGTGGCCCTTTTAGGGGGCTGCGGTCCGGTTTATTGGGGGGGGGCGGAAGGGGTAGTCCGTCGTTTGTGAGTCAGGTGTCGAGAATAAGAAAGATTTTCGGAACAACAAATCGAACGACGCCACATTCCTTCCGATAAGCGTGCAAGGCTTGGATCGCGGCTGGATTGGATCCGCAGTCTTGTGTGAGCACAGCGGACAGAAAATGACGCCCCCGTGTCCCGCCAGCCGGACGACGAACGTGGGCAAGAAAGAAATCGAGGAAATGCCATGAAGGGAAAGGCGATCGTGCCGTTGGTGCTTGGTTTGGTTGTCGGGTTGCTTGCCGTCAAGTTCGGCGTCGATGCCGTTCGATCAGCGCAAGGCTCCAACCAGATGGGCGAAAAAATTACGGCTGTTCGTGCCAAGCAGGACATCGCAGCATTCCAAAAGATCACACCAGATCTGGTTGAGCTGTTTCAGACCTCCGATCCTCAGTTTGCTCCGGACTCGGAGCGGATTCCCAAGCTGGAGGATGTTGTTGGACGCGTGACGGGGAAGTCCATCCCGCTTCATGCGCCGGTTCTTCGATCCATGCTAGCGCCGGCGGGAACGCTCGCCGGCATGGTCGGTCGGATTCCCTCTGGTTTTCGGGCGGTGGCCGTCAAGATTGATGAGGCCTCCAGCGTTTCGTACCACCTCAAGCCTGGCGTTTGGGTTGATGTGACTGTGGTGATGGATGTGATGAACGGACGGCGCGGGCGGAAAGATACGATTTCCGAGGTCATTCTCCAGCGCGTTCAGGTTGCGGCAGTGGGTAAGGGCGCTGACGCGGAGTCACCCGGTGCCAAATCCGGTCGCCCTGCCAAATCCGCGACACTATTCGTCCCGGAAGCTGATGTGCCGAAGCTGCACCTGGCTGGCACGCGTGGCAAACTCTCACTTTCGATGCGCGGTGAGGATGAGATCGTCACCAAGGCACCACCGAAAGCGACAGATTCGGATATCATGGGACTGGTGGCTCCGGATGACCCGAAACCCCAACTGGAACCGACCATGACCCAGGTCGCTGATGTGACGCCGGTTGAGGTGTTGGCCCCATTTGAAGTCACCATCCACCGAGGTATCGGCGCGAACAACGCGCAGCGTATTACATTCGAAAGTAAGAAGTCCATGCGTATCGTGGAGTCAACCGTAGGGCTACCGACCCGAGCCTCGAGCGTGCTGCGCTCTAGTCGAGGGGTAGGCACGCGTCGTGCCTCGGAATCGGACTACAATCCGGCTCGGTCGAAATCCCGCCGTTCGGGAACCACCGATAACACCTTTGATAGCGGCCATTAGTTGAGGAGGACGCGTTCGATGTTTAGCAAAGTCATGGAAGACCGTCGGTTTGGATTGCGGCAGTTTGGCCGTGCGGCTTAGAGCTTGAGCCGTAGCGCGTGCCTGGCCGTTGCGATCGCGGTCGTCGGGTTAGTACCGTGTGCTGCGGCTCAGAAACCAGATGGCGGGCAGCAGTTCAGTGCCAGCGTGCTCGATCTCAGCAAGAGTTCGCAGCGTATCATGGTTCCCCGCAACCGGAGCGTGGCCGTTGAAACGTCGGTAGCCATTACCCGCGCCGATGTTGTGGCTCCGAACGTTGCCAACGTGCAGATGATCAGTCCGACGCGGATGCTCATTACCGGGCAGAGTTTTAGATCCACCAGCGTTGTGCTCACCGGTTCTGACGACGAGCAATATGTGTTCGAGGCGACGGTCGAGCTTGATCTTGAATCGCTCAATCGTTCGATTCGCAACATCGATCCACTGGGTACCGTCACCGCTACGTCCATGTTTGGGAATATCGTGTTGACGGGTTCGGTGACAAGCACGACGCGTGCACGCCGTATTGTCGATCTTGCTCAGCTTTTTGCCCTTTCCGGGAGTTCCGGCTCAAGGGGATCAAGCCGACAGGGCGGGTCCGGCGGTTCGATGGGTCGATCCGGTGGCGCAACCGGCGCAGGTTCGGGGGGTAGTAGTGGCATGTCAGGCGGTAGTGGGGGCGCGTCGGGCGGTCGAGGTGGTTCCTCTTCTCGCGGAGCGCGCGTTCAAAACCACATGGATATTTCTGGCGAGCAGCAAGTGCAACTTCGCTGCGTTGTGGCTGAGGTGACCCGAGCCGCATCGCGTGAGCTTGGTGTCAACGGTTTTCTCGCCGGTCAGAATGTCAAAGATATGTTCCTGGTCAATCAGATCGCCGGAATCAATCCGGTGAATATCGGTGCCGCCGCGGGCGCTTCGGTGGTACAGGACATCCCGTTTTTCACCGACCAGAGCGGGCTTAACTTGTCGCCAACGACGCCGCTTTCGATAGGGTTTCCTCGTGTCCAGACGCAGTTGTTCATCAAGGCGATGGCCGACAATAATCTTCTGAAAGTGTTGGCCGAGCCGATCCTTACGGCGATCAGTGGCGAGACGGCCACGTTCCTCGCTGGTGGTGAGTTTCCGATTCCTGTGCCGCAGGGCAATCAGCAGGTGACGATCGAGTTCCGGGAGTTCGGTATTCGTTTGAATTTCACGCCGGTGGTTCGCGGGCAGGGGCGTATTCGCTTGCGTGTCGCTCCGGAGGTTTCGGAACTGGACTTCACCACGGCTATCCAGATTGAGGGATTCGTGGTGCCGGGTCTCACATCGCGCTCGACCGAAACCACGGTAGAACTAGGCAGCGGGCAAACGATTGCGATCGCCGGCTTGCTCAGCGAGCAGGTTCGTGCCATTGCGACGCGCATTCCAGGTGTGGGTGATATGCCGGTGCTGGGTTCGTTGTTTCGCAGCGTGAACTTCCAGCGTTCGTTGACGGAGCTTGTGGTTCTAGTGACGCCGGAGATCGTAGCGCCGCTTGACCCGCACCAGAAAGTGAAGATTCCTGGCGATGGTATGAACTATCCGAGTGACTATGAACTTTTCGCTCTGGGGATGCTGGAATCACCTGTGGTAGAAACGCAAGCCACAAACGCCAACGGCGATGCGGTCTTGCAGTCCGAGCCTGATGAGGTGAGCCTGCATGGTCCTTGGGGGCATGCTGGCGTTGGTAGCACGCGCTAAGGCCCGCCTCTCGACAATCAGTATAAGCGTGCTTGGGAAGCGCCGCACACCTTCGTGCGGCGCTTTTTTTATGCCGTGCAGCAGATTGGAAAGAAGCAGAACTGGCCGGATATTGTCAGGGGGGGCTTGCGCAAGGAAGGCTACCGCAAGCAACGAGCAGTGAGCGGATGATTCGTCCGGTAACCGTGCGTCGGTTCTAGGGGTTGGCAAGCTGCGTTGGTTGTGGGTGGGTTCACGCCAGACGTAAGGTCCGATCTTACTATGTTAGCGTTTTTGGAGATGGCTGTAGGCAACAGTGGAGCGACGAAGATGCGTGCAAGCACCGAAAAACACAGTGTCTATCGGATGTTGTGTCGCGCGGTGGCAGTCACGCGAAGCGGGGTTATGCGTAGGAACTAGCCGATATACGACTACGTTAGGCGCGGAGCGACTGGCGGTATAAGGCGGCGGTTGGGCCGTCGGCGCGCACGATTCATTGGGTGTCGCGCGAATGGGTGGGAGCGTGTGTGTTGTGCATGCCTCCCGGGGACGATCGCCTGAAAGTGGACGGCATAGCGCTCGCGCGTTTGTGACGCTGCGGTATGTTGGGTCTACTCGGACGCTGAGGTGGTAATGACACAGGACGTGAAGTTCATCATCCTGAACGGTGACGACAAATTCGGCGCTGAGGCGCGCGATGCGCTTCTGAAAATCGAAGGCGTCAAGATCGTGGCTGAGGTGGACGAGCCGGCCCTGCTGGGGCAGGCCGTCACGCAATTCCCCATTGATATTGTCCTTGCAAATCTGGATCCTGCGCCGGAATCGGTGTTGCCTATCGTGGGTGATGTCGCCGCTGCGAATCCAAACATTGCCGTTTTCGCATCTTCCGAGTCAACCGACGGACATTTGATCCTCAAGGTGATGCGGCTTGGAATCAAAGAGTTCTTCCCGGTGCCGCTCGACGTTTCGGCCCTGCAAGAGGCGATCAGCAAGATCGCCGAGGGTCGGGTGGTAGCCACGAATCAGGGCAAACTATTCACGATTATGGGTGCGGCTGGTGGCGTCGGGTCCACCATGTTGACGGCGAATCTGGCCGTGGAACTCTCGATGTTGGGCGACGGTGATGTGACGCTCGTTGATCTTGATTATCGCTATGGTCAGGTGGCTACGCTCTTGGACGTAGAGCCGAACCATACCCTGGCTGATCTCTCCAACTCTCCGGAGGAGCTGGAGCCGACAGTGTTGGCAAAAGCCCTGGCCGCACATTCCAGTGGCGTGAAGATCTTGGCTCGACCGAACACCTTTGCTGAAGCGGACAATATCACCGCAGCCGCTTGCATGGGGGTTTTTACGACCCTGCTACAAATGAATGACTACGTGGTTGCCGATGGCCCGACACGGTTTGACGTGGGCGGCAAGTCGCTCTTGGCGCTGTCGGATTGCAACTTGCTCATCGTGCAGACCCTGGTGCCGTGCGTTCGCAACGCCATGCGGATCATCGAGTGGATGCGTGAATGCGGGCACAACCTCGACCGTACCAAAGTGATCTGCAATCGTGTCGGGCGTGAGTCGGCACACTTAACGGTCAAGAACGTTAGCGAGACGCTTGGCGTTCCCGTGGTGGCGACAATTCCGGAAGATTGGACCACCGTGAGCGGTGCGATCAACTTGGGAGAACCGCTCAGTGATCACGGGCCCAAGAGCAAAGTTCGTATTGCGGTTCAAGAAATTGCTCGGAGCTTGCACGATCCGGAAGCCGTGACCGAAGAAGAACCCGGTGGTAAGAAGGGTCTGATCGGCAGGATATTTGCTCAGGGGTAGCGTTCGAGAAAACGGGTATACGCGCAGTGTCGCCGGCTCATCGTGCCGCGCGGCTTGTGGGGCTGGTTAGATGGGGGTGTGAACATTGTTTGCCAAGCGGATTCCAAATACTCCGGGCGGGACTCCGGCGTCGAAGCCGGTCGTGAGTACTCCGTCTGCCGGTGGCTCATCGGTGGTGACACCACCCACGGCACCTTCGCCGGCGGCATCTGAGAAACCCAAGGGAAAATCTCGCGCATCCAAAGAGCGTATCGAGCAGTTCAATGCGCTTAAGATGCGTCTGCACCGCAATCTGATTGACCAGCTTGACCTGACGCGCATGGTGGGCGACGACGAAACCCTGCGGGAGCAGGTGCGCGATCTTGTATCGCGGCTCGCCGATCAAGAAAACACGTTACTCAATTACAATGAACGGCAGCGGCTCATCAATGAAGTGCTGGACGAGACGTTCGGTCTGGGGCCGTTGGAGGTGCTGTTGGCTGATGCCTCGATCAGCGATATTTTGGTCAATGGTCCGAAGCAAGTCTATGTCGAGCGAAGCGGAAATCTCGAAGTGACGGAGATTGAGTTTCGTGACAACGCACACCTCATGCATGTGATCGATAAGATCGTGAGCGCGGTGGGACGACGTTGCGA
>JAJRSR010000261.1 GCA_024278695.1 Planctomycetota bacterium
ACATTCCGGTGCTGGGAATCGAAAAGGGACCGATCGACTTACAGCGGTTTTTCCACTGGAACGTGATGAAGTGTTTTTGGAACGACGAGTTCGATTTCTTCACCAACAACGTCGTCAACGTCGATTGGTACCATCCGGAGTTTTGCCACCGGTTCACGCCGGAGCAATTCAGAGGCTGGTTCGACGCCGATTGGGAGATCGAACACTTCGACACACAGGACGCGGGGATCAGTTGTCGCGCGCGAAAGCTCTGACGTATGTGCGGAATACTCGGCGGAATCAATACCAGCTTTGATGAGCGATCGGTGGCCAGCCTCCACGCTCGCGGCCCCGATCAGTCCAGCCTGGTGACAGAGCCGGTGCCCGGATTTGGTGCGGTGACGCTTGGGCAGACACGGCTCAACGTCGTCGATCGGGAGGACATCGCGCTGCCTGTGCGCATCGCCGGCAACACGATCCTGTTCAATGGTGAGATCTACAACCACCACGAGCTGCGCCGTGAGCTGGAAACCCACGGTTGGCTGTTTCAAACCACCACCGACACCGAGGTTGCGCTTGCCTCGTATTTGCATTGGGGTGCGGACTGTTTGCAGCGTTTCAACGGCATGTTTGCGATGGCCGTGTGGGACGGGCGGCGGTTTTTCTGCGCTCGTGACCGTATGGGGCAAAAGCCGCTCTTTTATCGATACAACGACCGGCGTTTCGAGTTCGCGTCGGAGGTCAAGGCCTTTCACGACCTGGAATTCGTCTCGCAAGACGTGTTTGATTTGCTCGAGTTTTGCGTCAACGAGCACACGCTCTTTCGCGATGTGCTCGCGCTGCGACCGGGGCACTACCTGATCTATGATCTGCACCGTGGCACCTGCGACACGCGGGCGTATTGGGATATCGAACACCAGGTCGGCCAGAAGATCACCGACGAGCAAGAGGCCGTCGATGGTCTGATCGAGCTGCTCGAAGATTCGGTGCGGTTGCGCATGCGGGCCGACGTGCCGGTGTCCATGTTCCTCGCGGGGGGGCTGGATTCCTCGCTTATCGCTACGCTTTCCGGCGTGGATGAGGTTTTTACCTGCCAGTTTGATGAGTTCAAGGAAACGATCAACGAAGAGCGTTACGTCCGCGACCTGGCCGGCAAGATTGGTTTCCGCGTCAATATGGTACGCCCGACTAAGGGCGAGTTTTTTGAAGACCTTGCCAAGCTGGCGTACCACCTGGAGATGCCGACCGGTTCTTTCAGCGTGTTTCCGCTGTATCGGCTTGCCCAAGCCGCCAGCGATAGCGGCTACAAGGTCGTGCTTTCCGGCGAGGGTGCGGATGAGCTGTTCTGCGGCTATGCGAGGAATGAGTTTCTACTGGCCAGCGGCGTGCCGCAAGAGAGTGTCAAAGAGCGGCACTACGCTTCGATGCTGCGGCGCTACCACGGTAGCAGTCTGGATCGATTCTGTCGGATGGCGTCTCGCAGCGGGCTTACCGGTGCGGCGAGCCTGAAAATGTTTCTCGCGGAGCATTGGAGTGAGCGACGCAGCACACTCGAAAACATCTGCTATGTAGAGTCACGCGTGTTCTTGCAGCCGTTGTTGCAGATGGCCGACCGCATGACGATGGCCCACGGCGTCGAGGGGCGGTGCCCGTTTCTCGATCACCGCGTCGTTGAATTCGCGTTCTCGCTGGATGATTCCCTTCGCTACCGCGATGGCGTCGGCAAGTGGATCGTCTATCAGGCACTGTCGAAGCTACTGCCGGCCGACTCGCTTGTGCTGCACCGCAACGTGAAGGATGGCCTGCCCACACCGGTCAACCTGTGGATGCAGGGGCGTCACACGTTCGATCGAAAACACTGGAACGCTCTGATGACGGCCGAGTGTATCAAGAGTCTGATCGGCCGTGCGGACGAGGTGGTTGCCGAAAAGACCGCCCGCCGTGCCGACGTCATGCCGGCGGCACCCATCGTGCCCACCGCGCCGATCGCGAGCATGGGGGGCTCGGTCTAGTGAGTCATCCTGCTTCGCCGATTGAAGACACTCCGGTTGCGCTCAGCGTGATTGCGCCGTGTTTCAATGAGTCCGGCAACGTGGCTGCTCTTTGCGAGCGCGTGCTGCGTGTGTTTGATAAACTCAATCTATCTGGTGAGCTGGTGCTCGTGAATGACGGCAGCGCCGACGACACTTGGTCACTCATCGAGCAGCACCAGCGGCTCGACGATCGCGTCCGCGGCCGCACCCATGATCGCAATAGGGGCATCGTCGCGGGATGGCGTACAGGGCTTGCGGCTGCCCGTGGGGAACTGATCTGTCTGATCGATGCCGACCTGCAAAACCCGCCGGAATCCATAGAGGTCATGTTGCAGCGGCTGCGGCAGAGTGATGTGGATATGGTCCAGGGCGCTCGGTGTCCGGAAGGCAGTGAGCTGTCGCGTCTGGCGTTTTCCAAGGGGCTCAACGGGCTGCTCAACCTGATGTTCGGCATGCGGCTTCGCGACAACAAGTCCGGGTTCGTGCTGACCACGCCGGAGGTCTTGCGTGAGGTGCTGGCGTTTCGTGGGTGCTACAAGTTTGCCCAGTGCTTCATCACCGTTTTCGCCCACGCCCACGGTCGGTCTATCGGTGAGGTCATCACGCCGTTCCACCGCCGGGTGGCCGGGAAGTCGTTCCTGGCGAGCGTGCCCATACGCGTGACGCTGCGTATTCTTTGGGAAATTGCCAAAGCGCGGCTAGCGTTCAGCAAGATCCGCCGGGAATGTAAGGCCGGCTCGCAGCACGAACCAAATCCGATAGCGCAGGTTGGCTAACGTCGGTCGTAGTGCTTCTTGGCTAGTTCCGTAGTGTTGACCACGAACTCGGTCTTTCCGTTCGTATAGGCTACCCTGTCATGCAGTGAGGCGGCTGCGCCAACGGCGCAACTACACCTGAGTGGGTTTCGGGCGCATGACGCAATCGGCAACGCACGTGGGCATGTATTTTTCACGAGCGGTTCGTCTCCCACCCTTCGGGCGTACCCGAAGAATGATTCTATGAAAGAGGGTTCTCCTGCAGGATGTATTTGACGGCGTATCTTTGTGGGATCGCTAAAACTGAATCCTTTTTCACAGGAGAACCCATAATGCTGTTTATCGGAATCG
>JAJRSR010000012.1 GCA_024278695.1 Planctomycetota bacterium
AGGTGCTGGAGTCGATCCTGTGCGCGTTATGGATGCAAAACAGGGCGTAGTTGATGTGCCTGCGCGCAAGATCACTGCCTGAAGGGACAACCTGCTCGATCCGAACCTCACTCAAGCCGCGCGGCGATACCGATGATGCAGTCCGCCAACCTTCGGAATCGCTACCACGCTACCATTCTCCGGCGGCTCAATCTCGCGTTTTGCCGGTGCGTTACGGCCAAGCGACAAATGCGTCCGCGAGTCATGGTAATACTCGAAATACGAGGACAGAATCCGCCGTAAATGTCGCTCGTTCAGAACGATCACATGATTCAAACACTCACGCCGTATCGAACCGATTACGCGTTCGCAAAAGGGATTTTGCCAGGGAGAACGTGGTGCGGTGACCACTTCCTCGATACCCATGCTGCGGACGCGCCGCCGGAAGACGTGGCCATAGATGCCGTCGTGATCACGAATCAGAAACCGTGGCGCGGTCTCATCAGGGAAGGCCTCGATCATCTGCTGCGCCGTCCAAGCCGCAGTTGGATGCGCCGTGACGTTGAAACGCATCACGCGCTGGCGACCAGCCAGCCCCCGACTGACGCTTCGTCGCCCTTAACTCCCGCCGCGTAGCATCGCGTAGTCGATCGGTCGCTTTTCCACGAACGCCTCCGTGCCTTCGCGGACTTCGGGGGAGACGTTGTGGATGCTGAGCCAGTCGCGGGCGTGGCCAATGGTTTGGGCCCAAGACATATCCCGCCAATAGTTCACCTGCTGCTTCGCGTAGCGCGTACACTCGGGCAGTTTGTCGATCAGCTTGGTACACATCGCATCGACGGCCGCGTCTAACTGACCGCGCGGCACGACCTGATTCACCAAGCCCCAGTCCAACGCCTTCGCCACGGGGATTTCCTCACACAAGAACAAGATCTCCCGAGCCCGGCGATCACCCACGATCAGCGGAAGCCACTGCGTCGCACCGGCCGCCGCCACGCTGCCCCGGGCCGCGCCGACTTGCTTGATGATGATATCATCCGCGGCAATGGCCAGATCGCAGGACATGTTCATCTCATTACCGCCGCCCACGACCATGCCGTTAAGCCTGGCGACCGTGACCTTGCCGATGTTGCGAAGCTTCTCGTGAACCTCGATGAACTTCCCCATCCACTTCCAATAGCCTTTGGGGTTGTCCAGGCAGAACTCGTTTTGCTCTTTCAGATCCGCACCGGTGCAAAACGCACGATCCCCCGCGCCGGTGAGCACCATCACACGGATCGTATCATCCCACGACACATCCTCAAACGCCGCAAGCAGTTCGCACAGTGTCGGAAAATTGAGGCAGTTCAACACGTCCGGCCGGTTCATCGTCACCGTCGCGCGGTGCCCGTCCTTTACATAGATAATACTCTTGAAATCAAACGACTGTGCTGGTTTAGCTTCTGGGAAGTTCATATCAATCTCGAATCAGCCTCGTATTGGCCTCATGAAAGAAACTTTTCGAACGTCAGGCGTGTTGTCGAGCATGTACCACCCGAAACACCACCACAGGCGGAGAATGCTAACCTCAAAACGAACGTCGCGGAAGATGCGCGGGAAGATGCCCGTTCGGGTTGGACCCCGCTCACGGACACGCTGCCCGCATCACGGCATCTTTTCATCCGTATTCATTCGGCCCCGACCGCATGCGATTGCATCACGTCGAGCGTTACAAACTCCAGCGCCGAGATATGCGTGGCCTCAAGGTCGATTGGCGGCGCGACGCCCGCACGAAACGCCTCCTTCCAGCGATCGACACAGAGGCACCAGCGATCCCCCGGAGACAAACCCGGAAACTCGATCTGAGGGGCTGGCGTGGAGAGATCATTGCCCTGCACCTGAGAAAACCTCAGAAACGCCGCCGTCATCACCGCGCATACAATGTGGAGCCCGGTATCACCCGGACCATTGTCGCACCGACCGTTGCGAAAGAACCCCGTAACCGGGTCCGTGCAACAGCTCTTCAACTCTGTGCCCAACACATTCTTGGCCATCGTCATTCCTCGTGTAGCTGGAGCACACCCCTCTTAACCCTTGACATCCGCAAACATCATGTGGATCAGATCACCGGCGAAGCCCATCACATCCTTGGCCGTCGCCTTGCCTTCTTCGCTTTTGAGCGACGCGAACATGGCGTCTTTGCTCTCGAACGACAGCTCTGCTTTCATGTAATACTTTGGTTCGCCGGCCGGAGACCCGAACATGTGCGTCACTTCCAGGTTGGTCAGCCCGGGCATCTTGAGCGCGAGGGGCGTGTGGATTTCCGTGTAGTGCTTCTCAAAGGCCTCGACGTCCGAAGGCTTCTTGTAGAGTACGATTAGTTTCACCATGAGCCGCTAACTCCTTTCGATATACCGTTTCAGATGTTCCTTGTTCATCACGACCTGAACCTGTTGGCCGGTCGCCAGCAGTCGGTCGCCATCGTAGGCGTTGACGTCGCAAATCACGCGCGGGTGCGCGTCGGTCGTTACCTCTACCAGCGTGGCCACCACCCGCACCGTCCGCCCGACCGGACAGGGTGCCAGATGGTCGATGCTCAGGTGGGCGCCAATGCCCTCCTCGTGGGGGTCCAGGAACCCAGCCAAGACCTTGCGGGCGGCCAGTTCGAAATGATGCGCCACCGACCAGGTCGAATACACCCAGTGGACCACGACGCCATCGAAGGCCGGGCACATCTCCTCCGTGACCGTCACGGACACCTCACGGACGAGTCCTGGCTCAAATCCAGTCTTCATGGATGCCCTGCGTCACTTTCCACGCCCGCTTGAACCCGAAAGACCGCCAGCCCGCTCCACGCCCGACGGAGCCAAAAACCGGCTACCCCGACCGTCGGAGTCTAGCTGCCAGCAGGATGGTCGACCAGCCCCTGTTGACTTCCGTGAAATCATCGTACAATGGATGGTCTATGGCTATTCGACAGAAATCAATGGCCTGTGCGTGGGTGGTGTGCGCGGTAGTCTTTGCGACACACGTCTCGGCACAGGAGGTGATACCCGGTGCCGCCAAGGCGTGGCAGCTCGATATCGAATTTGAAGATCCGCAGCGGATCTCGTTCCGCCTGCCCGGTGACGCCACACCGACGACCTATTGGTATGTCTTATACCGGGTCACGAACAACACCGGGCGCGACGTGCAGTTTATGCCCTCGGCCCGGCTGCTTACCGATACGCTCGATAAGATCCACGCGGGGGACAACATCCACCCGAACGTGTACCGGCGAATCGCAGCACTGCACAAGAATGATTTCCCGTTCTTCGCAAAGCCAAGCAAGGTAACGGGGCTGCTCCTTCAAGGGGAGCAAAACGCGCGTAGCTCCGCATGGGTGTTTCGCACGTTCGATAAGGCTGCCAACTCGTTCACGATTTTCGTGAGTGGGTTGAGCGGGTTGATCGACCGTATCCCCAACCCCGTCTTTGATACGAAATCACCAGAGAGCGATGACAACCCCCGCTCGTTTGTCCGGCGTCTGACGTTGGCCATTGATTATCTGCTCCCCGGTGATGAAAACACACGAGCAGCGGCCACCCCGAGACGAACAAACCGGAAGTGGGTCATGCGATAACACACAGGTACCGAAGTCCGATGCGTCGGCGGCACTTTGATCATAAAATTTTGAAACGGGTGAAAAGCCCCGATACAGGGGCCTCGACATAGGGAGTTGATTCGATGGCACATAAAAAAGGACAGGGTTCAACGCGAAACGGTCGCGACAGCAACCCTCAATATCGCGGCGTCAAGCGTTACGGCGGAGAGGCCGTGACGATCGGCACGATCATCATCCGGCAGTGCGGCACGCCGCACAAGGCTGGACACGGCGTCGGACGCGGCAAAGACGACACGCTCTTCGCACTGCGTGACGGCGTGGTTCGCTTTCGCGGACGCCACGTCGATGTGGTTGAGCCGACCGCCAACTAACGCGTCACTTGCGCGCGGCATGGGCGAGCGATCGCTTGGGGCCGTCCGGGGCTTGTACGCCGGCATTGGTGTCTCGGTTCGTCCCCCGCCCTTCGGGAGTACCCGAAGAATGGGGCACCCACGCGGGATGGCACAGTTGGTTTACAGTGCTGGCGGTTTACGGTACCGGGAATTTACGGTACCGGGGATTCACGGTACTGGCAGTTTTGTGACACGGGACGCTCCACGAAACAACTATTGCAGACAGCCGGGGTGGTCCGATGACCACCCTTTTTTTCTAGTGTCCCAGCGAACAGGGACCAAGCGGCAGGGAAACCATGCTCGTAGACAGGGCCGAGATATACATTCGAGCCGGCAAGGGTGGCGACGGATGCAGTAGTTTTCGCCGTGAGCGGTGCGTCCCCCGGGGCGGGCCGGACGGCGGCGACGGCGGCGACGGCGGTGCGGTCTATGCGGTCGCGGGTCCGGAGGTCGAAACGTTATTGGACTTTGCCGGGCGACACCACTGGATCGCCCAAAACGGTCAACCCGGAGCCGGACGAAAGATGTCCGGCAAAAACGGCGAAGATCTCATCATCCGCCTACCCCAAGGCACGCTCATCTACGACCGCGACACCGAGGTGTTGCTCAAAGATCTTTCGGAATTGGACGAAATGGTCTGTCTCGCCGAGCGCGGGCTCGGCGGCCGGGGTAATGTCCACTTCGCCCGTGCCACGCACCAGACCCCGCGTGAGTCCGAACCGGGCACGGTAGGCGTCGAGCGGTGGCTGCGTCTCGAGCTGAAGCTCATGGCCGACGTCGGGCTGGTCGGTTTGCCCAATGCCGGAAAGAGCACGCTGCTTTCGCGTCTTTCCCACGCCACGCCGAAGATCGCTGACTACCCCTTCACCACGCTACGACCGCAGCTCGGCTTGGTGCAGCTTCCTGGCGACCGGCGGTTCGTGATCGCCGATATTCCAGGGCTCATCGAGGGGGCTCACGACGGCACGGGACTAGGCTCACAATTTCTTCGTCACATTGAACGTACGCGCGTAATCGTCCACGTCGTTGATGTTGGCGACGAGTTCTCCGGAGCCAAACCAATCGAGGCCTATCAGACCATCCGGCGCGAGCTTCGAGAATACAGCGAAACGCTTGCCGAGAAGAACGAAATCGTCGTCGGAAACAAGATCGACCTGCCCGGTGGCACGGAGGCGGCCACAGAGCTGTCCGAGGCGATCGGCAAGCCCGTCCTCCCGATCAGCGCCGTCGCAGGGAAGGGGCTTTCCACCATGCTCGAACAGCTCTGGCACAACGTCCAAGCTGCCAAGAAACCCGAAACGCCGGAGGAACCAGCCGTGCAGCTCCCCCCCCCGCCACACAGGAAACCATCATGACCCACAAGCTGAACGACTACGACCCTGAAGCGCCGATCATCGTCATCGACATCGGTAACACTTCGACGCACATCGCGACGTGGCACGAGAACGACCTCAAGACGCCGCTCGCAGAGACTACAACAGATGACGGTGCCATCGAAAAAGCGATTAAAGCCCACGTAAGTGCGCTCTCGGGTCAGACCGCCGCAGCCGTCATCGGATCTGTCGTGCCCGACGCGACGGATCGTATCGCCGGGATCGTCGAGCGAACACTCGACCGTGGCGCGTTGATCGTCGGTGACGAAATACCACTACCAATGGAGGTCGACGTTACGGACGCCAGTGCCGTTGGCGTGGACCGAGTTTGTGCTTCCTATGCCGCCTACGAGCGGATCGAGGCTGGGTGCATCGTCGTCGACTTTGGGACGGCTGTCACAGTCGATCTTGTTGATGATGATGGGGTGTTTCTTGGCGGGGCCATCCTTCCCGGCATCGGATTGCAGCTTCGCTTGCTCCACGAGAACACGGCCGCCCTGCCGTACACCAAACCCGCTGTGCCGGACCTTCCCTATGGTCGCAGTACGGAGGAAGCCATACAAACCGGTGTGTGCCGGGGGGTTGCGGGTGCCGTTCGCGAGTTGGTCGAGGGTTATGCCTCCCACCTGTGCCGTTGGCCGCAAACGATCGCCACCGGGGGTGATCTCGCGTTCATAAAGCCGCACATCAGCTACATCGACACGTTTGTGACCGACCTCGCGCTGCGCGGCATCGGGCTCTCCTACACCAAGTACCTTCTCGAACAAGGCGTATGACACACGACCATCCGACGCGTGCGATGTTGCTGACACCTGCCGGCGCGGGTGCGATCGGCGTGGTGCGTTTGGTCGGACCACGCGCCGAGACTATAGCTCGCACAGTCTTTCAAACTGCCGGACCAGAAGAAACAACGCTGTGCCGGGACAAACTTCACTACGGAGC
>JAJRSR010000262.1 GCA_024278695.1 Planctomycetota bacterium
TTCTCGACGGCTATAGTCGTTCGATTGTGCACTGGGAGATCCGCGAGAAGATGGAGGAGATCGACATCGAAGCGATTGTTCAACGAGGACGCGAAAAGTTTCCAGGGGAGACGCCCCGCATCATCACGGACAATGACCCTCAGTTCATCTCGAAGGATTTCAAACAGTTCATTCGTATGTGTGGCATGACCCATGTGCGGACGTCGCCCTATTACCCGCAGAGCAATGGTAAGATCGAACGGTATCACCGGACGATAAAATCGGAATGCATCCGTCCTGGCACGCCGCTGACGGTGGAAGACGCGCGTCGTATCGTGACGGACTTTGTGAAGCGTTACAATGAAGTGCGTTTGCACAGCGCGATTGGCTATGTGACGCCGATGGACAAATTGCATGGCCGCGAGCAAGCGATCTTTGAAGAGCGTGATCGGAAACTTGAGGCGGCCCGGCAACGTCGCGCCGAAGAACGTCAGCAAGCAAGATCTGAAGCAAACGCATCGCGTGAGGCCGAGTCAAGCACGCCGTTGGTGGATCAAGTCGATCTAACGACCAGCGCATTGATTGCGACAAGTTGAACATGCTATAATGGAGTACTTGAGCGGAGGACAGGGTAATGCTGAGGAGCAACCCGAGCGCCGCCAAGTCCAAGGACGAAGTGGGGTGGTCGTCACCGGCCCGCTTGCTTCCCTCCCACTTCGTTCTTGGCTCAATGCGAAAAACCTCAGGGGGGTTGGGGGACAGCGTCCCCCAATTAACAACACTGTCTTTAGGCCTTTTTTATTCTTTCCAGTAGCTTACTCCAGCACCCGAAAACTCTACGTTACGCTGAACCATTACAAGGGGTACGCCCCTGTTCGCGCGGTAACACTCGGACAAGTCTCCAACGTTCATCACAACTTCCACAAAGGATCCACTAGTCGACTTTCGGCAACATCTCCACCCAACGCCGACTGACCGTCGGCGCTTCGGGCCAATCATCGCGCGGCACCGCTGTCGCGCGCAATAGATGTTTGCCTTTGATTCCGGTTGGAACGGCTAGAGCCAATGAGATGCGTTGCTGTCCGACGGGCTCCAACGAGAACGCTCGCTCGGCCCGCGCGACAACCTCGCCATCCATCGTTTCGAGCGTCAACACAAGCCGGCCACCGACAGCTCGATGCCGATCGTTGATCAATATCACCTCATATTGACGCTTGGCACCGGCCGGCAGTTTGGGCTGCCAGAAGTTAATGTACACACCCAGCGGCTTGGACGCCTCGGCCATGAAATCAGCGAAATGCGGATCGAGTTTCAATTTCGCGATGTCGATGAAATGGTCGCACGTATAGCCAAAAGGCTGGTCGTAGATCAAGTAACCATAGTGCATCACACCCGCATGATGGCGATGCGCTCGCCAAAACTCCGTCAAACCGCCCAGCCAATAAGCGTTCAACGCGAAACGATCCTCGGCGGTCGCATGGGGCCCAAGGTATTTTGGATAGAGCTTCTCGGTGGCGACCGTTGGCGTGCCGTCGCGGCGCAGCCACAGCCAATCGTACTCGTTGATGATCGCCGGGTACTGGTCTCCGCGCCGCCGTCGGCCATCCATTTTTTCCAACTCGGCCATGTCGAACCTGGCATCGTCCCGAGTTCCTGTACGAATAAACAGATACGGATGATCTTCAACCGGATCCCCAGGCTGGACAGGCAGATTGTAGCCGTTCTCCCACGGCCGATTCGACAGATCGAGCTTGCGAACCGTGGGAATGATCACGTCGCCGAACACCGGGTCATGCGTTTCATTGCAGGTGTCCCAGATAACGAGGCTCGCGTGGTTCCAGTTGTCGCGGACCCAGTCGGTGTATTGCCGAAGCAACTCGTCCTTGTCCCAATGGCGAAAGTAGTCTTTCGAGGGACGATTATTCCACATGAAAAACTCGTTCTGGATCAACAGACCCGCTTCGTCGGCGATTTCAAACCATCGTTCCGGCACGGGGCCGATGCAGAAACGGAACGCGTTCCAGTGGAGTTGCTTCGGGATCTCGTCCAACAATTGGCGGACCCAGTCGTCATTCCAGGGCGAGTTGCCCGACTGGGAGTCCTCGAAGAACCGGTGCAATGTGATGCTCGAACCGCGCAGATAGCAAATTTTTCCGTTGAGATATGCCTTACCGGTAGCCGGATCGAAGTGGAACTCGCGCATGCCGAAACGCGTACGCGCGCTGTCACCGCCGGTGGCCGTCTCGACAACGTACAGAAATGGAGTCTCGGGCGACCAGAGCGTTGGGGCGGGAATCGCGATTCGCTGGGTAATGGTGACCGTTGCGCCGGCGTCGAGTTTCAACGATTTCGGCTCGCTCGCGGCAACCGGCTTACCACCCTTCCACGTCTCCACTCGGTGCACCAGTGAGAACTCAACCGCCGAACCGTAGTTCTTCAACCGCGTCTGCACAATGATCTCGGAGCGGTCGATCCTCGGAGCTACCTGGACATGCTTGATCACCGGGTTGTCACACAGGCGAAGTGATACGTGGTCGTAGATGCCCGGGGTCCAACGCAGCTTCTCGAAGTCGGTACCGGTGGGATAGGTGTCGGGCAGCACCCCGGGATGCGCGCCGACGCGAACGACGAGCGTATTTTCCCGTTCCCAGTCGATCGCGCGGGTCACGTTGAAGTAACTGGCCGTGAAGCATCCGGGGTACTCGCCGATTTTCCGTCCGTTCATCCACACCGCGGTACCGAACTGGGCCTTAGCGATCCGCAGGATCGCGACACGTTTGCGCTGGGGCACTCGAAACGTGCGCCGGTACCATAGATAGTTCCGGTCCTGTCGCGGAATCCCCGCAACACCTTCGCGTGCCAATTCGCCGGGCCCATCGGCGCGGAGGCCCATCCGCTTTAGAACGACACGCCGATAGAGCAGTTCACGGCTGTCGAACGCGTCCACATCTTTAAGAAACGGCTTGGCTAGATGGGCCAAACCAGGCACCGGCACGCGATGCGTGAACTGCTCGGGCATCACATCCGGCTCGACACTGTCGTCAATCTCCCACATGCCGTCAAGTGACAACTCGACGCGCTGAGCGTCGACGGAACCGGGCAAGGCGATGATCGCGAAAGCGATCATCATGTGCCTCGCTAGAGCCTTAGGTTGTGACATGCGCGCACGGTGCGCACATATTTGGTGAGCGACCAGCGGGAGCGGCCAAATGCGGGCACTTTCCCGCCGTGGCTTGCGGCCCTGCCGCATTGGGCCACAAAGCAGCCGACCGGTGACAAAACGCAGTACTCGCGACGATGATCTCATGGCTCAACTCCTCACACGGGCCGCGTCAACTTCAAGACACTCTCGATACGTACAAAACGTCATTCTACCATGCAATCGGCCCACCGGCAAGTTTAGAGAATGCAGCCAAGAATGCCTGCTTTCTCTGCTCGCCACTCTTTGGCTTTAACACAGCAAGGTGAATTAAGATTAAGATGGATTAAGATTAAGAAACAAATCGCCGTTCAACGCCACACGCCGTGAACGGTTGCAAAAACACTTCACTTGTCGCTCGCATAAAAAGTATTCCCGTTCCAGAAATCACGCAATTATGAAAACGCTCATTGCAACACTCGAAATCATCACCGCCGTGGTCGCCGGCACCATGGCGGATACGCGCGTGGCATCCGCGGCTCGGATCACTTCTCCCCGAATCAATCAGCATCAGCCGGTGCGGCAGAGCGCGCGGCAGATCCCGATCGTTCGGCAAGTTGACGTGGTCGTGGTCGGCGGATCGGTTGGGGCCGTGGCCTCGGCAGTCGCAGCCGTGGAAAACGGTACCAGCGTCATGCTCATCGCACCACGTCCCTATCTGGGCGACAACTTGTGTGGGACGCTGCACCTATGGCTCGAAGCAAGCGAAATACCCGCGGGCGACTTGACGCGAAAGTTGTTCGCGGCCGGCCGGACGACGACACCGCTACTCGTCAAAAAGATGCTCGAAACAGCTCTGCTCAAAGCAGACGTCGATTTTCTATTGAGCTGCTATCCAACCGATGTATTGTTCGACGACACCGGGCAACCCGCTGGAATTGTTATCGCCAACCGCGCCGGGCGACAAGCGATCGTCGCCAAAGTGATCATTGGTCAGGTCAAAGAGGTCAGAGGTCAAAGGGGTCCAGAGGTCAAAGGGGTCAGGACTCTTTATTGGACGTGACTCCCGAATCAATGAGTCCTGCCCCAATCCTGTTCGGCACGAGATTTGCTAGCCTCATTTTCACCAACTTTGGCACGCGGCTTGCTAGCCTTATGCACCAGTACGGTATGTCTGTCAAGATGGCAGGAGTACGTTACGGTGGATGATAAGCCCCTTGCCAAGAAGGAACGACGCGAACGCCAAAAGCGGTTGGAGCGAGCGCAAAGGCGAAAGGCACAACCTGCCGCGAAGGCATCATCGGCGGTAAAACAAGAAGAAGCATGCAAGAAACCTGACAAA
>JAJRSR010000263.1 GCA_024278695.1 Planctomycetota bacterium
GCCTGAAAACACGCCTCACACTGCAACACACCCGGCATCAGCGGATCACCGGGGTAATGCCCGCGAAAAAAATCGGCCGCCGGATCGATATACTTGGTCGTCACAATATGCCGCTCATCGACCTCGATGATCTCATCAACAAACAGAAACGGCTCACGATGCGGAATGGCGTCGATAGAAAGTGTGCTCATACGCCGGCCCCCTGCTTCGACTCGCGGTCATTGTGGATGAAACCGTCCACCTCATTCGCGACGATCACGCCGTAGTTAATCGCACCGAGCCAACCCGACATGATAATGCCCACCGACCCGGCGTGGTACAAGCCGGGGATCTCCTTCGGCAGATCCATGCTCACCGCAAGCCCCTCGAACTTCGTGCCAAATGTCGCACCGGACGCTTGCTGCGTGTAGTGGTGGAATGTCTTAGGCGTGGCCGCCTCCACATGGTCGAGCTTGCTGCGGATGTCCGGGATGTACTTCTCCAATGCTACGATTGTCGTCTCGATCAGGTGTTCTTTCTCGCGTTCGTACGCCTCTTTGCTCAGGTGCGCCCAGTCATCCCAGTTCGCGTTCGTAGACGACACGATCGCATAGCGCTCCGTCTCAACGTCGGGCCGCGTATCGGGGTAATACATGGAAAACGTACGGCTAGTGATGTCTTTGGCGCACAGCCGATCCGAATCGAACTCCGGATCCACCGACGTAAAAAGAAGATCACCGATGTAATCCAACGACTCCCCCTCTTTGATCCCCATGTACACCTGACAACTGCTGTTGTTCAACCGCACCGCCTGAGCCGCGTCGTAAAACGGCTTCGAAAAATGCTCCGAGCCGACCATCTGTTCGATGGTCGTCTTGAGGTTGGCGTTGGAGAGCACGACCGCCGACTCGATCCGCCGACCATTTGCGATCACGCCGCGCGCCCGACCCGCCTCGACAATCACGCGTTCGACTTGCGCTTGTTTACGCACATCGACGCCGTTGCGTTCCAATTCCTGCTTCATCAGGAAAATCAGCTTGTCCGTGCCGCCCTGATAGATATAAACGCCCTTGCTCATGAAGTTGGAAAACACGATGCCGTAGGTGATGGCCGGGTCGTCCAGGGTGGAGCCGTTGGCGTAGGCGATCGGCTCCATCAACAGCCGCCACACATCCGGGCGGTCCGGAAAGAATTTCTGAAACAATTCGCGCGTGGTCATCGACTGGTCGTCGTAAAAGTTCATGCTGCGGGCGGTATCAAAGAACGCATCGACCACGCTTTCCTCGATACCCATCTCGTCCGTCATTAGCCGCGTAAAATCAACGCGGTCGAACGTCGTCTTGAATTGGAATTGTGGATTGTCGAAACGGATACCTTTTAGCTGGACGATGGCGTCGGAGATTTCCTTCGTCCAATACTTCCGGCAGCTCTTAATCATACCGACCGGGAAGCCGTGCAGTGATATGTCAAAGATGTGCCCACCGGGACGACGAAACCAGGTGGCCATCCCGCCGAAGTTGTAGTGCTGTTCGAGAAGGAGCACGCTGCGTCCGGCCTTCGCCAAACAATTCGCGCCCGTCATCCCGGCTAGCCCCGCGCCGATGACGATCACATCATACGAATCCTGAACACCTTCCAATCGATCCCGCACAGACCTCTCCTCGCTCTACGCACAAACCTCGCAACTATCCATCCGACAGCACGTGCAAGTTCGCAATCGTGATCCCGCTCAACATGGCCCCGATGATACCCAGGAATCCCTGATCTGTCCCGCACAGAAACAGGTTTTCCAAATGCGTCCGGCCCTCGCGGCGTTTGTCCGGCGAGCCATAGACCGCCCCGTTTACATGCCCCGTAAAACGCTCGATCGTTAGCGGCGTGAACATATCCGAGCAGACGATGCGCCCGCCCACTCCCGGAATATACACACCCGCTCGCTCCACAAACTGCGACAAGAGCTGCGCCTTCGCCGCCGCATAGCCCGAGGCATCCAGCCCGGCCCAGGCGTCGTAGTTGGCGATCCAGGTAAGACGGAACACCCCTTCGGCCATGTCCTCGTGGTCTTCGTAGTTCGACGGGCAGCAGGCCACCCCGCTACGCAAATCCACCAAGCCGCCGCTCGGCTCGTAATGAAACGCCTCGGTTTCGGAGAAAAATACGATGGCCGACTCGTGCCCCAGACGGTGCGGCAGCTCATCCATCACGCCGATCGTCTCGACAAACGTCATCTTACCGGCACTCAAGGCGTCTGGTTCTTCGGTAGAATCCGACCGGGTATCGTCCGCGCAGAGCCGCATCGTCTCCAGGTAGCCGGCCGACGAGATCACCGTGTCAGCCGTCAGCACCTCACCATGGGACAGGTGCAACGCCGTGGCACGCTTGCCGTCCGATTCAATCTTGTCCACACCGCACCGCATCATCAGTTTGCCGCCGCAGGCACGGAACCGCTTCACGACAGCCTTGACGATTGTGCGGACGCCGTCACGAGGCCTGGCAAATCCCTCGAAAAAAAGGCTTTTGAACATGGTCACGAACTGCGTGAAGTCCATATCGTGCGGCTCGGCACTGCCGTAATACATCACCGGACAAAGCAGCATCTCCACAAGCACGCCGTCACCCAGGTAATCGCGCAACACCGCGCGAGTCGGCTGGTAGGGCTTTGACAGATCAACGTCGTCATAATCGCGAATCGTAGCGAGAAGCCGACGAAACCCATCCACCTTGTCGGGAAACGCAGTCGCAATCTCTGACGTCAGCAATTCGATGTCGTTCGAAAACCGCAACCGCTGGGACGGAAAATGAATCTCGGAAAACCGTTGCGGACGCAGATCAAAGTCATCATGCGTCAGGCGCAACTGGCGCAGCAGCTTGGAAAGCGGTGCCTGCCGGTGGCCCGGCGGCGTGTAGTTCGTGACGGCGTGAAGCCCGACGTCAAACTCGCGTCCATCAATCTTGTAATAAGAGTTCAGTCCGCCAAACGCGTAGTGACGCTCGACAATGCAAACGCGTTTCTCGAAATGAGCCAGACGAATCCCGGCGGCCAGCCCCGACATGCCCGCGCCGATAATGACGATGTCATAATGCATGAGACATGAAAGACGACCACCGGCGCGGTTGACCTGTGAAACGGCCTACGCAGAGGCGACGGCGAGCTTGGGACTAAGGTACGCCGCACAACTATCCAATGAGGCAAGCTGTTCGTAGTCCTCTTTAGGAACCTCAACCTTGTACCGCTTACGTAGTTCCATCACGATGTCCAGGAAGTCCATCGAGTCCAAATCGAGCTGCTCGCGCAAGGAAACATCACCGCGTACGTTCGATAGGTCAGCGTCCGGCGCGACCGACTCAATGATCGAAAGCACAATTTCTTTTACCTGCTGATGTCCCATGTTGAACGAAGACCTCCGACTTACTTACCGAACCGACTGCGACCGCGTGCCGCTAACCGTCATAGCGTTTCACCAGGACGGCCGAGTTCGTACCCAACATCCCAAACGAATTGTTCAGAATGTAATTCACCCGGCTCACCTCCTTCGGCTCACCGGTTACCAGATTTCTAACACCACACCGCTCGTCCACCGACTCACAATTGATCGTCGGGTGGACCACACGATCCGCAAAGGAACCAAGGTTCCCCGCTAATTCTAAAGCACCGGCCGCCCCCATAGCGTGACCGATGTAGCTCTTCGTATTATTGACGTACGCATTGGCAGAGTCACTGAAAACCTGCCGCAGGGCCGTCGCTTCTTGTATGTCGCCAAGCTCCGTGGCCGTCGCGTGCGTGTTGACGATATCAACCTCGTCCGTTCCGACGCCGGCCTTGCTCAACGCGCCACGCATACAGTCCGCCACCCGATCCGAATCAGGCAAGACGGGATCATTAGCATCCGAGTTCATCGCATAACCGACAACCTCGGCCACGATTGACGCGCGTCGTTTCTTCGCGTCATCCAGCCGTTCGAGGACATACAAGCAACCACCCTCGGACACGACAATACCACACCGATCCTTATCGAACGGGCGGCTTCCCTTCGTTGGGTCATCGTCCCAAGCTAATGCGTTCTGACTGGCGAAGCTCGCAAAAATCCCAAAAGAGCCAATCGCCTCGGACACGCCGCCAGCCAGCGCCACGTCCACCTCGCCAAGACGAAGCATCTGAACACCCTGGATCAAACCAGCGTTTCCAGCGGCGCAGGCCGCACCAATCGTATAGTGCGGTCCGGTCAAACCCAGATTGATCGTTACCTCACCCGCCGGGTTATTCGCCACCGTGCGCGGGTTATGGTGGTGCGACCAGTACTTCGTGTCATAATCGTACTGACGGATAACGTCAATCTCGTTTTCCGTCTCGACCGTGCCGTGCTCGGTGATGCCGATGTACGTCCCAACCCGAGACCGGTCCATCTCCTCCGGATTCAACCCGGCAGCAGCCAGCGCCTCATGAGCACAGTAGATCGAGATTGACCCCGCTCGGGTGCCCCGACGGCGATCCTTACGCCCCTGGTGCCGGGTTTCCTCAAAATCACAAACCCCAGCCAGGACGCGCCCCATAAAGCGCGTTTCGATTGTGGACACCCCGGAGACACCAGCCAGGAGGTTGCGGCGGTACTCGTCCAGAGAGTTTCCGTTCGGGGCCGTAAGACCGACACCCGTAATGACTATCCGTTGAGTTTCCGACATCGACTCCGCGCCAATACGCCAACAATCCAGAGACCCCTGAGTCTAGCAAATCTGCGCCATCGTGGAAGTGCAGGGCGACGACCTCACACCGTCGGCATCCCGGAACCCACCCACTCGACCAGCCGATCGAGCCCGGCTTCCATCGAAACCTTCGGTTCGTACCCCAAATCACGGCGAGCGGCCGCGATACTGAAGTGGTGCGGCTTGGCCAATTGAGACGCCAAAA
>JAJRSR010000264.1 GCA_024278695.1 Planctomycetota bacterium
CCTTCCTGATCTTCCTCGTGCTGCTTCATGTACGTCTCAAGGTCAAGGATAAGGCGTTCTGGACGGCCGTCCTCGCGATCGTGGGCTTCGAGGTGATGATGTTCAACTGGATCGTCGTCAATTTCATCATCCCCGGGCTGCACAGCTACGCGTAACGCGGCATCCGAGCCGCGCACCGCTGCGCCGCGATCCATTATCGGTCGTGCGTACTCACCGGAAATCCGATAGAACTATAGCTTGAACCATGCGCCTCGGTGCGCGCCGAATAATCTGCCGCGTGCAGAATCGCGCGGTAATACCTACACGGAGAACCACCAGATGCCGAGTCGTCAGTTTCCCCGACACTTTCTCGCAGATGATGCCGCGCTAGACAACTGGGCCGTGATCGAGCCCTATTTTGATGACCTGCGAGACCGTGTGATCGCTGACGCTACCGAACTCGAAAGGTGGCTCGTCGATTACAGCGAACTTGTCGCTGCTATCGACGAAGTCGGCACGGACCGGCACGTCAAAATGACCTGCCAGACGGATGACGAAGCGCGCAAGGCAGCGTTTCTTGATTTCATCGAAAACATCGACCCGAAGTGCAAGCCGCGATGTCATGAGCTGAACGTGAAGTATTTACAGGCGGCCGGCGACATCAAACTGGACCCCAACCGGTACGGTGTGCTCGATCGCAGCATCCGGGCGAGTGTGTCATTGTTTCGCGAGGAGAACGTGGCGCTCCAAACGGAGGAAGCCAAGCTATCCCAACAGTTTCAAGAAATCACCGGTGCCCAGATGGTCGAGTTCGAGGGCAAGGCGCAGACGCTCCAGCAGTTGGCCATGTACGCGGAAAGCACCGATCGCGATCTGCGCCAGCGCGCGTGGGAAGTGGAAGCCAAGCGCCGGTTGCAGGACGCCGCAGCCTTGGAAGACATTTTCGACAAGATGATCGAGCTGCGCGGACGCATCGCAAAAAACGCCGACTGCACCGACTACCGCGACTATGCCTTCAAGGCGAAACAACGCTTCGACTACACGCCGAAAGATTGCCTGGCGTTTCACGAGGCCGTGGAGAAGGCGGCCGTCCCGGCGTTTCGAGACATGCAGCGGGAGCGTATGAAAAACCTTGGGCTCGATACGCTGCGCCCCTGGGACACGGCGGTGGATGTATTTGGCCGGGCACCGCTGCGTCCGTTTACCGGCAGCGAAGCGCTCTGCGACGGCGGCTCGCGTGTGTTTCATAGAGTGGATGACGAACTCGGAAAACAGTTTGATGAGATGCGCACGTCCGGCTACCTCGACCTGGACAGCCGCAAAGGAAAAGCCCCCGGCGGCTATCAGGCCACTTACGACGAGGGACGCCACCCGTTCATCTTCATGAACGCCGTCGGCGTCCAGCGCGACGTGGGCACACTCATTCACGAAGGCGGGCACGCGTTTCATTGCTATGCCGCGCGGCACGACGACCTGCTCCCCTACCGCAGCAGCCCAATCGAGTTTGCCGAGGTGGCCTCGTTCGGCATGGAGTTGCTCGCGATGGACGCGCTGGATGAGTTCTACAAAGGTGATGAGCTAGATCGGGCCAAGCGTTCGCAGCTAGAGGGAATCGTATCGTTGTTTCCGTGGGTGGCGACGATCGACGCGTTTCAGCACTACCTCTACACCACGCCGGGGCACTCGCGCGAAGACCGCCGGGCGCACTGGTTGAAGCTGCGCGAGCGTTTCGGGGGCGTGGCCGACTACACCGGCTACGAGGACGCGCTGGCCTTCGCATGGCAGCGGCAACTGCACCTGTTCGAAGTGCCTTTCTATTACATCGAATACGGCATCGCCAAGCTCGGCGCGCTACAGGTGTGGCGCAACGCCATGAACGATCGCGCGAAGGCGACCCAACAGTATCGAGCCGCGCTGGCGCTGGGCGGCAGCAAGCCCCTGCCCGAATTGTTCGCAGCGGCCGGTGCGACATTTGACTTTTCGCACAAGACAATCGGCCCGCTGATTGACCTGGTGCAGCGCGAGCTACAAAAACTTCCAGCATAGCGCTACGCCGCTTGCCGCACGATCGCAGGAGACAAAGGCCATGAACCGCATCCGTATCGTGCCGCCGTGGCTCAAACGGCTGCTCACCACACCGACGGCCGAACTAACCCGATGGCAATACGCCGCACGGTTTTTCCTGGAACTCTGCCGGCATGGCGCGCAGCAACTACGTGAACACCGCGCCACCCAGATGGCGGCCGCGTTGGCGTTTCGCACAATCTTCGGATTGATCCCCGTGTTCGTCATTGCCACGCTGCTGTTTCGCGCGTACGGCGGGGCGACGCTCGTGAGTGATTTTACTGAGAAGATGCTCCTCGCGGCCCACCTCTCGGACGTGGCCGGTCCGCAGGAAGGCGTCACGCTCGGCGAGTGGGCTCGCGATGCGATCAACCACGTCAACGCCAACATCAGCGCCAGAACCATCGGGGTGGTCGGTGCCCTCGTTTTGGCCTGGGCGGCGATCGGATTGCTCACCACCATCGAACGCTGCTTCAACACGATTTGCCAGGCGCGCCAGCATCGATCGCTACAGCGCCGCGTGCCGCTCTATTGGATGACCGTCACGATCGGACCGGCGTTGCTCTATTTTAGCTTCGTGTTTCAGGGTCGGTTTGTAGCTTGGGTTGAATCGGCCGGCATCGCTGGCCCGTTCGTGGGTTTTGTGGGCGGGGTCACGGCGTTCGTGGCCACCTGGCTGTTTCTGCTCGCACTCTACGAACTCATACCGCATACGCGCGTGAAGCTCAGTGCGGCGCTGGTCGGTTCGCTCCTCGGCGCGGTCTTTTGGACAGTGGCCACCGAGGCGTTCAACGCCTACCTCGGCTGGTCCTTCCGCAAGGAGAGCTCGGCCTTCACGCTGTTGTACAGCAGCCTCGGTTTGATCCCGCTGTTCATGTTTTGGATCTACTTCCTCTGGGTCATCGTGCTGTACGGGCTTGAGTTGACATCATTGTTGCAGTTTGTCGGCAACCGGCTCGACGGCGCTATGCCGCACCGGGCGGAGCTACCGCCGCTGACGGACCCCGCAGGCATTGTCCCGGTGGTTCAGGTCGTGGCTGACCGCTTCGCCAAGGGTTTGACTACAACGCGAGACACCATCGTCGAGGAAACACAGGTTCCCGAACGAGCCGTGGCATTGATGCTGGACGCGCTGACATCCAAGGGGGTTCTACATCGGGTTGAGGACGATGACGCGCAGGCGTACGCGCTGTCGCGCCCGACCGATTCGATCAGCACCGCTGCGCTGTTGCGCATCGCGCAGGAACTTCTTCATGCCGACGAATCATCCGATGATCCAGGATGGGCATGGGTCCGAAGATTCCACGAAGCGCAGCTCGACCTCGGCGTTCACAAATCTTTGGCTGAGCTGTGATACAACGGTCCGCGAGACGAACACGGTCGGCTATGGCAGAATCAGAACCGAAACCGATCTAGTAAAACAGCGTCACGACAACGTGGGGTTCGGCCTGCTTGCCCTCGAACATGCCGATCGTTGAGTTGGAAAACTTGATCGTGATATTCTCGTTCTCATCAACCCAATTGTTGATCAACTCATTCATGTATTCCAGCGCCGCGACCGTCAGCTTCGCGTGAAACGTTCGGCAGCGGGTGGCCGAGATCGCCCGCGTGTCCAGGGGACGCTGGTACTTTGAATCATCCCAACCGTGCCCCACACCAAGGGTGGCGGCCGAAGACTGGTGGATGCGCGAGGAGGACATCATCTCGCCCTGGTCTTCATCGTCGCCACCGTCATCAAACGCGATCGGCGCCAAGTCACCCAGGCCGGAAGCCGCGAGTGCCGTTTCCTCTTTCTCGTGGTCGAGCAGACACGGCGGGCACATCAGTTTGCCGCCCATACTTCGCGCAATGCCTTGATCGATGTGCTCCTTGTAGATCGACGCGCCGCACACATCACATGTTTTCTGGTCATCCTGTTCCACACGCTTCATCGGAAACACTCCCTGACTATTCCCTCGCGGAAAACCAGACGCCACGCTAACGTCCCGTCGAAGCTATTCAATCCTGTAAAGCCTCAACAATCGCGACGCCGGACGACGTGCCAATGCGACACGCCCCAGCCGCAACCATAGCCGACAACGCCGCCACCGTCCGAATCCCACCCGACGCCTTGACGCGAATGGGGGACGCGTGACGATGCAACAATCGTACATGCTCAATCGTCGCCCCGCCACCAGGGTGAAAGCCGGTCGATGTCTTGACGAAATCGGCCTCACCTTCCGCCGCGCACCGACACCCCCGGATAATCTGTTCCTCCGTCAAGGCGGCGGTCTCCAAGATCACCTTGAGTAAGGCATCTGGCACCTGATGTACCACACCCGCGACAGCCTCAATCTCGCCGCGAACGGTGGTCAGATCTCCCGAACGCAGCGCCCCAAGCGAAACGACCATGTCAATCTCGCGAGCACCATCCTCGATCGCCCGCGCCGCCTCGGTGGCTTTCACCTCCGTCGTGTTCGCTCCCAGCGGAAACCCCACCACCGCTGCCACAACCGGGAGGGGCTCACGACTCGCCCCGGCGTCGGGTTCCTGGCCTGGAAGCGCCCCATGCAGCGCCGCAACCGCAGTCGTCACCAGCCAGGGGTTCACACAGACCGCGATAAACCCATAGTGGCGCGCCTCTGCGCACAGCCGCCGCACCTCATCAACACCCGCCTCCGGCGCGAGAAGGGTATGATCGATCATGCGCGCAACGGAAGCAGCGCTTAGTTCCGGAACGTGGGAGTCAGTCGTTTTCATGTTCCACCAACCGATAAGCCGCAACCAGACGAGCCACGCCGTCATCCTGCAAAAAGTAGCTCACTCGGGCGCGTTCGGCCAAGGTGCCCAGCGCCGGCAACCGAGAGGCCGCACGATCCACCACGCCGAGCGCGCGACCCACATCCTCAAACGTAAGCCTAGTTCGACCGTCACCGGCCGTCCGATACCGCGCAAGCCAACCAACAACCACAACCGATAGCCACAGCGCCGTCATCCCCGAAAACATAGACCAGCCGTAATACCCCCGGCCAAACACGCTC
>JAJRSR010000265.1 GCA_024278695.1 Planctomycetota bacterium
CAGTCCGCACCCTTCCAGATGCACGTCACCGACGGAACTTCCGGCTCCGGATCGTTCGCAAAACATTTCACCCAAAGCCGATGCTCTTTTGTCAACGAAAGTAAACCATACGTCACGCCGTACCGGTCCGTCGCGTCGGGATACTCCAGATAATCCACACACGTCAGATCCACGAGCTGCTCGAACAGACACCCCGGATCAAAACGCAGAAACGTCATCACCGCTACCAACCAGTCGGCCGGAACCCGCAAACACATCTGCTGCTGCGACAGATCGTCGCGCGGCATCAACGGAAACGGCGCGAAATCGACATCCGAAAACTTTTTCGCCACGATGTCGAGCACGGGCTGAATGGGATGGGTACTGATACCTGACACGCCGGGCTAAGACTCCTTCCCGACTTGGACTTGTACCGTGTCCTGAACCACCAAGCCCAAACCGCGCTCACGCTCATGGCTATGCTTGAGGCCTTCCTTCTCAACAATCCGCTGGATGGCCATCACACCTTCGAGCAGCGTCTCAGGGCGCGGCGGGCAACCCGGCACGTACACATCCACCGGCAAGAACTGATCCACACCCTGCACGACCGCATACGTATCAAACACGCCGCCCGTGCTGGCGCAAGCGCCCATACTAATGACCCACTTGGGCTCGGCCATCTGCTGATAGATTCGTTGAAGCACCGGCATGGTCTTGATCGCTACGCGACCCGCGCAGATCATCAGATCGCACTGCCGCGGCGTGAACCGCATCACTTCGGCACCAAACCGCGCGATATCATACCGGCTGGCACCAGTCGCCATCAGCTCAATCCCGCAACACGCCGTCGCAAACGGCATAGGCCACAGCGAACTCTTACGCGCCCAGTTGACACCCCGCTCACGCAGCAAATCCCCCAGGTAGCTGAGCTTCGTGCTGAGAAACTCCTCTTTGCTTGCCGCAAAAGGAGCGATGTTCGTTCCTAATCCCATCGAAACGCCCCCTTCTTCCACTCGTACACAAGCCCGAACAGAAGCAGAGAAACGAAGAAGCCCATTCCCACGAGCAAGAAGTCTTTGCCAGCGATGCCGCCACCCTCCAGCGGAATGGTCATGCCGTGAACGGCGGAGGCGTAGAACGCCGTCGCCCAAGGCCACAGGAAAATGACCTCAACATCAAAAAGAAGGAACAGCAGCGCGACCACATAAAACCGAATGTGCAGTCGGCGGTCCGTACCCGCGATGATCGGCATACCCGATTCGTACGGGCTGTCCTTGACGGGACCATGCCGCTTGGGACCGATGAGGTGGGCCACCAACAGCATACCGATGGCCGTCACCACCACCAGCGCAATCAGCACACCGATCGCAGCATACGGTTCAAGAGAACTATCTTGTGGCATCAATAGGGCACCTAACACTTCGTACACGTATCGACCACGCCAGCTCCGCACGACCACGCGGTTTTCATCCACGCCGCTGCACCGAACCAATCGACGCGGAGTCTAAGGCTTAGCCCCCTGGTCCGTCGATAGGCAAATGAAATTTTTCACAATGTTCTTGCAAATACCATGAAAACATAGGTTTGAAGATTCTATTTGCACCAAACAGTGTGGCCGAAGCCACGAACACCGACGAAGACAAAGAGCTGAGGGAGAACATCGCGCATCAGAATTGGAACAATACCCACTGACTTGAACAGTCAGACAGATTCCATGAGTCGCTGTAACGAGATCGACACATGGGTTTAACCTAGCCATCCCGAATCGCCGCAGCCAACCGCACCGCTTGAACCGTTTCGGCCACCGCGTGCGTCCGGATGATGGCCGCGCCATCTCGCGCAGCCAATGCCGCGCAGGCGACCGATGCCGCGTCCCGCTCGGACGGACCGTCAACCACTAACGTCTTATTTAAGAAACGCTTACGGGATGCACCGATCAGAATGGGAAGCCCCAACGATGCGTACCGATCCACGTACTTGAGAATCTTATAGTTGTCCTCGACCCGCTTTCCGAACCCGATCCCCGGATCGACAATGATACGATCACGGTCAATGCCCCGGCCCTTCGACCACTCCACCCGATCCGCCAAGAACTCAGTGATTTCCCTAATCACGTCGCCGTATTGCGGTCCGCCGCTCGCCTGCATGTTGGCCGGTATCCCCCGTCGGTGCATGAGCACGACAAACACACCGCTACGCGACACCACATCCGCCATCGCCGGATCATCACGCAACGCGGAAACATCGTTCACAACCGTCGCCCCGGCCTCAATCGCCGCACCGGCAACCCCAGCCAGCCGGGTATCAATCGAGATGGCGATCTCAGGGTGTGCCTGCCGGATTCCCCGGATCACGGGAATCGCCCGATCAAGCTGCTCACTGACGGAAACCGGCTCAGAACCAGGACGGGTGGACTCGGGGCCAACATCGATGATCTCGGCCCCCTCGCCAAGCATCACGCCCGCCCGCGCCACGGCCGACTCGACCGACGCGTACGCCCCGCCATCACTGAACGAATCCGGCGTAACGTTCAGAATCCCCATCACTATAGGGATTCGCTCATCACCATGTAGCCTACGATGCAACCGTTCCAGCATAGCCAGCGATCACCTTCAGCCCGCCCCATTTGGTCCAACGACAAGCCAAACCCTCGCGCACGTTAACCTTAGTGCGGTAGGAAATCATACTACAAGAGATTGCCGGAAGAGAACTAGCGCCGGTAGGTGATGCGGCCGCGGCTCAAATCATACGGGGAGACTTCGACCGTGACACGGTCACCGGGGAGGATACGGATGTAATACTTACGCATTTTTCCGGAGATGGTAGCGAGGATGAGGTGCTTTTCGTCCCCGGCCTCGACCTCGACCCGGAACATGGCGTTTGGCAGCGCAGCGACGACTGTGCCTTCTGTCTCGATCGCATCGGCTCTTGCCATTCGGCCAGCATCCCAAAGGGTATCCGGGCCGCAGTTCATGCAACCCCTCGTTCCATCGCAAACCGGAGCCGCCGCACGGAAAGACCGCAAGGCAAGACACCGAACCCGCCATTGTACGGGCATCCGTCGCCGTGGCAAGCCAATTCGGGGACCTTCTCACAGATATCTCGGTATCTGTGCGGTCTCTCTCCCAATATCCGGCACCATCTGGCACATCTGCCTCGATACATTTGCAGCGACTTTCGCGCCGCTGCCGTTTGCATCCCGAGTCAGCAGACTTACGATGGCAGCCTGGATGGCCGCAGACGCTTCATCGCTCGGCAGCTTCGAGTGCGTCTGCATCCCAATCGGAGATAGATTATGGCGAGCATGAGCCGTCGTTCGTTAATCGTGGCATTGTTTTGTTGTACCGGACTGACCGGTTGCGCGTCCGTGCGGACGGTCCCCGCCTCAGCGCACCGCTACCGCATCGAGGTCGCGCTGGACCCGGCCGCCCATACCCTCACGGGCCGAACCACGATGGATCTGTCACTGGCGATCCCCGAACCCTCGACCCAGACACCGGACGAGCCGACCACGATCGCCTTTCGGCTGCACCCGGGACTCACGGTGCGAAACGTCACCGTCGCCGGTGCCGTAGTCCGCAGCCATCGCAACCTCGGGCCCGACAAAGACTCCACAAGCAAACCGACGCCCAACCGCCACATCGTCACGCTCGACCACCCGGCCGAGACCATCACGCTATTCGTCACCTACGACGGCACCATCCATCAAGACGTCTCCGCAGGTGAGAAAGCGGGCGAGATCCACAACTTCGACATGACCGCCCACGTCGGCGAGGAAGGCATCTACCTCAACGGTGCCTACTGGCATCCTCAGCCGATCGAAGGCGACGACGCCACACCGCTGGCCGACTACACACTGCTGGCCTCACCGATCGACGGCATGGCGCTCGTCGGCGGCGGCATCTCCAACCCGGCGTTGTCCGAACAGACCGGCATGCTCACGTGGCAAAGCCCGTTCCCGCTGACCGACATGGTGCTCGTGGGTGGACCGCACGATGTTCACAAGGCGTCACACGGTGACGTGAGCATCGCCCTGCATTTGAAACCCGACCAGGCGCAGTTTCGCGACGGGTTGATGCAAGCCGTCCGCCGCAACCTCGACCGCTACGAACCCTTGATCGGTAAGTACCCCACCACCGAATACACGATCGTCGATAACTTCTTCAGCAGCGGATTCGCCTTCCCGACGTTCACACTCCTCAGCTCGGCCGTCATCAACATGGGTGAACGGTCGCAGACCGCGCACGGTTATATCGACCATGAGATGCTGCACAGTTGGTGGGGCAATGGGATCATGGTCGATCCCGAAGACGGCAACTGGTGTGAGGCGCTCACCAGCTACGCGACCAACTACTACGGGCATGTGCTGGACGGAGAGGAAGACGAAGCGCGACGCAAACGCCGTAACTACGCTCACTTTCTTTCCCGCATGAAGCCCGAGCGCGACCGCCCGCTGGGCACTTACGGCCAGGAAGACGGCTGTAGTCGCGGCGTCTCCTATAGCAAAGGGGCGGCCGTCTTCCACATGCTCGCGATGACCATCGGGCAGGACAATTTCTGGGCTGCCATGCGCGAGTTCACGCAGAAGTTTGTCGGGCGTTATGCCTCGTGGGAAGACATCCGCGAAGTGTGTGAAACCCACGGCGCCACGACACTCGACACCTTTTTCAAACAGTGGATCCGCTCTTCGGGCGCGCCCACGCTCGAAATCACCGGCGCGACGTACCACTCGGCCGATCAGGTATTGCGGCTGGATGTGTCACAGGGTGACACTGATTTTGATTTGAACGTACCCGTGCGTATCATCCACGCGGCCGGCACGACGGACGTCAACGTCCACATCAACCAGTCAACGCAAACCGTGGAGCTTCCGATGGCCGTGGTACCGATCACGGTTGAGTTGGACCCGGACTACCACGTGTTCCGCAAAGTCCCCAGCGCCGCCATCCTGCCCACGACGGCGGCCACGCGCTACGGCGACAAGTTCACCGTGGTACTACCGTCGGACGGTTCACCAAAAACCTACGAGACGCTACGCAGTATTTTCGAGTCGAGCTTCGAGGAAAACGAACGCACCGCGATCCCCGCCGGCGAGCAGAACGAAACCGCGCTGGCCAAACGTTGCGTGCTCGTGCTGGGTGACGCCGTAAGAAACCCGTATGTCGCGGCGTTTTTGAGCGCCGTCGAGTTCCCCGTGAGCTGGGACGACGACGGGTTTCAGGTGTCGGGCGTGCGCTACGACGCCCCGGACGACGGCATCCTCTGCACGATCGCCCACCCCGGCGTGCCAGGTGGTGGCATCACCGTCGTCTACGGCAATAGTGAATCCGGCATCCCCAAAGCCATGAACGTACCCATGTACGAACACAGCCTCGTCATCTTCGACAAGACCAAACCAACGGTGCGGCTGGATTTCGAAAAACACACAACGGTCACGGTTACGCCAGCGCAGTAGAAGATTCCCACGGTAACCGCCTAGTCGCAAACATTGCGAATGGTTTGACAGATGCTTCATTCGAATTATCCCCTGTTTTCTGAATCTTAGTTGCGCGTTGCGGTACGTTTGGTGTTGTATCGGCAATGTTGCTCCTGATGGCGGTAATTGTCGCATGCCAACAGAAAATACTCCATTCAAAACGGTTGCCTGGGCTTGAATCGACGGCGACAAAGCGTTACAATGGACCCTCGGGCAATCGGGCAGGGGACATGACATTTGGAGACTCTCCGTAAGAATCGTCTGCCTGCTTGTGTTAACGCATTCACTCACAACCGTCGTCCATACCCAGGGGGGATAAGATGTCAGGCTTGTACAAATACCGAAGAATCAGCAGCGACGCCATGCGGAACATACATTGGGCATTGGTGCTGTGTTGGACGTTCGCATCTTTGACCGCTACGCCTGTGGTCGGACAGTGCTTTGAGCAGCAAGAGCTGGTAGGCGATGATACCATCTCCTTAGACCAATTCGGCCTCTCGGTCTCAGTCTGGGAGGACACGGCCATCGTGGGCGCTCCAAGAGATGATTGCGGGGTCGTCTCCGCATGCGGGGCGGCTTATATCTTCCGCTTCGATGGGACGAACTGGGTTCAGGAGCAGAAGTTAATGGCCTCGGATGGATTACTGTTCGACCTCTTCGGTTCAGCCGTCGACATCAGCGGCAACACGGCCGTGGTGGGCGCGCCGGGCTTCGACTGTGGGGCCATTGCGAATGACGATTGCGGGGCTGACCTGCCCCCAATCTATGTACCAGTGGTTATGAGAGTCGGTAACTGTTTCTGCTCCTCATCCATCGCCCGTTGGGGCAGGCGGAGCGTAGCGGAGCCTGTCCCAACGGGCGTCGCGCTCGCCGGGATACCCCCG
>JAJRSR010000266.1 GCA_024278695.1 Planctomycetota bacterium
CAGATTACAGGGCGTCCGGCACAATCCGGTAAAGATAGGGAATGTAGGTAGCTTGAGGTGCTAGGCGGAGGGCCGCGCTTATTTCAGGTGCCAGTGCCCGCAAGGGCGTGGAGGTTCGAGTCCTCTCATCCGCAGTTGTAAGACAACGAATCACTCTCCTGGAATGTGCGTCTGTCGATGTCCACCCGGACCACCGCGTGCTGTTGCCGCTCCGGCTTACACAACGCCTTCGCTTTCATCATCGCACGAAACACGTCATCTTCGTTGACCTGCTCCGGCCCAAGCGTGCAGTCACCCGTCGTCGGAAAACTATGGCGTTCCCACGTCGCCTGTTGCGTTGTTACTAAACGTGTTGCCGGATTCCGTTAGCGTACCGCCGGTTTCCGTCCAGGTGCCATATTCGCCACTCGATCGCACCACTGAATTCGTCAGGTTTAACGACGCGCCGAATTGAACATAGACATTCGCCGACACATTCTGCCCCGTGCCTAGTTGACCACCGCCGAACTCGACGATGACGTTGGCGAGGATATTGCTGGCGCTGTTCGAAAAGAAATTGAGCGACCCCCAGTATCCAGCCGTCCCAGCACCAGATGCATATTCGGTTTCGGCTGTGAAGAGGATCGGGTCGCCAGAGCTCGCATCCGCCAGAAGCGAACCAGAGTCCGCGATCAGGAGCCCCGCGTTGCTCGCAAACGCCAGTGAGGCTCCTGCCTCGATCGTGATAGCCGCATCTAACGTGGTGCTGCTGTCCTCAAAGCGGTAAGGAACGTCGAGCGCGCTCCAGGTGGCCGCAGCAGTAACGGAAACGCCATCGACATTCACCCAGTCGTTGCCGTTCCCCCCCGCAAACATGGAACCACTATCCATCATGCCCGCCAGGGTAGCTGGGATGTCCACGGCCGCTTCGGTATTGGCGAGGAACACATTGGCGGCGAAATCAATCAGGGACGCACCTGTCTCGGCCACAAACCCGAAGCCGCCAGAACTCTCTATGCGCGTGTTGGTTAGGGTCAGTGAGGCGCTGTTCTGAAGATAAACCCCCGCACGATCCGTTTGCCCTGAACTGAGCGCACTTCCCGCATGGGCGACGACACAATTGGTTAGCTCATTCAACGGATTGGTACTGAAGATGTTCACCCCGCGCCAGAATCCCACTGCTTCCGTCGCCCCGGTGAAGGTGATCGGATTATCGGCTGTACCGACAGCGCTGAGCGATCCGGTTGCTGAGACCCGAAGCTCCGCGTCAGACTCGAACTCTGCGGCAAAGCCCGGAAGCAACACGACATCCGCGTCAATAATTGACGTGCCGTCGAATCGATACGGCACATCCTGCCCGCTCCACATCGCATCATCCTCAATTGACGAAGCAAGCACCTCGATATACTCGTTAGCATTGACACCGGAAAACGTCGAATCGTCGTCGAGCGCACCGATAAGATTTGCTGGGATTTGCAACGGGGCTTCCTGGTTCCGCGCGAAACTGTTGCGTGCAAACTCAGAGAGAATCGCGCCTTCTTCGACGACCAAGCCATAGCCCCGCCCGTCGGTGATGGTCGTGTCGGAAATCGCCAACGACCCACTCGATTGCACATACAGATTCGCCTCGAACCTTTGTCCCGAACCAAGCCGATTGCCCCCAAACGCTATCTCCGCAAATCGGATTTCGTTGCGTGGGTTATTGGAGAAAATGTTAATGCCAATCCAGTTGCCCGCCGTTTCCACCGTGCCCGTCATGACGATCGGCTCAGCCGCCGTCCCCACAAGATTGATGCTCCCGGCATCTAGCACCGTGATCACGGCACCGGGCTCGAAGGCGAATGTGACGCCTGGCTCGACCGAGATGTCGCCAGTAACCGATATCGAACCGTCAAAGAAGTAATCCGGCTCTGTTGGATCCGAAAAAAGATTGGCGAACGTACGGTCTTGATCGATGTCGTCCGTAATGATGTTCGACGCACCGCCGAGAAGCTGCACTTCTATGGTACCCTCGTCAGGGTCATCACTCTCGATCCGCAATATCGCGGTCTCGGTATCAATGGAAATCGTTCCGAACGTGATCTCAATGGTACGCGAGGCACCGGCCGCGACAACAAACGGTGCCGTACCATCTGTGACGGAGAAGGCCGCACTTCCATCAACTGCCGTCGCGGTCACGCTCAAGACACCCGTACCATTGTTGCTGACTGTGATCGTGGAAGGGTTTGTGGAGGTCGGATCATCCTCGTTGAACACGATTTGGAGTGGAAAGACATCAATGTCGGGATCACCCAAACCGCCGCCACCCAAGCCACCACCGCCGGGGGTGTTGTTGCACCCAATCATGCCGATCGCCGCGAGTCCGACGATGGTCCATACGGCTACTGTTTTCAGAACACCTGAGCTTCCCATACGCATATCCACCCTTTCATTTGCGGTCGGCCAACCCCCGCACTGTATTGTAAGAACCCGCTCGCATGTCGCTCGACGAAACGACTGATCCGGGATTTCCTTGGTAACAACAATGTCAGCCACGCCCGTTGTATCGAATTTTTTATCATTATCAAGACCGAATGGTTTTTCTTTCGAAAACAACGCATGCGATACACCAATTTCAGATGACAACTTGTCTCGAAAATGGGCTACGGAAAGTTCTTTCCACGCCGTGATCGGGATAGTGTGACCGGAAAACTGTTGTCTTTTAATGGAACGAGATGGGAATTGCCACGACGAGGTGGCTATCTGGGGAATGCAAGGTCGTCGCAAATCGACACAGCGGGAAGCCGATTAACTCTTACAGAACCTACGCCATGCTTGGTGTCGTATAGGTCCTCGGCCTTTCGGATGAGCCGAGCCATTCTGGCGTCCGGCATGTAGCAGCGATTTCCGTCGATAATCACGAGAACGCCTTCATCCTGATCGGGATCGCCTCCGTCCTGATCGGGATCGATTGGTTGGGTCCCTGTCGCTTCTGCGATACCGAGAGACCATTTGACGAAATCACGCACCGTAACGATCCCTACAACGGATTCGTTATCGCCCACGACCGGAAGGCAGGATACACGCTCTTGTAGTATCTTCTCTGCGGCGGCCTTAATGGTTTCTTCCGGCTTGATGGTCACCAGATTTCGAGACATGACCTGGTGAACGCGTTTCTTCAGCGTATGAAGATCCTGGGAGCGCTCCATCATTGTGCAACCGACAAAAGGGCTCAACACTTTGAGGATATCACGATCGGACACCACACCGTGGGCGCGACGGTGCTTCATGATGACCACATGGTGGCACTGTTCACGTTCAAACAGGCGTCTGACGTTCAAGAGCGAATCATCCATGTCGGCGGTATGCACCGGTGCCGTCATGATGTCTCGGACAAGATGCCCGGATTGATCTGTCGGTGATTGCGTCATGAAACCATTCTCCGGATTCGCTTGTGGTGTGCTGAGGATTCGTTCTGATCTCGATTATTTCATCGAACCGCAGTTTCTTTGATTCGGCTTTGGAGCGCTCCGATCACCGCGTTTGATACATTTCCGGGTGCCACGGCCTGTTGCACCGCACCGAGCTCGGCGGCCACCTTGGGCATTCCGTACACGACGCAGGACTCGCGACTCTGGCCAATCGTCATGGCACCACGTTCTTGCATGTTGAGAAGCCCTTGGGCTCCGTCCGCGCCCATGCCCGTAAGTAGAACACCGACCGCACGTCCCCCCACTTGTTCTGCAACCGAGTCGAACAAGACACCGACGCTTGGGCAATGACGGTTCACCCGTTCATCAGAGCCATATACGATGCGCAATTGATTCCCGATACGGCTCACGGTCATCTGCGCGTCGCCGCGCGCCACCAGGGCTCGTCCAGGTTCGAGGGTGTCGCCATCGACCGCCTCCGTCACCGTCATGGCACTATACTGATTCAACCGTTCCGCAAAGGACTTCGTGAACCCAACCGGCATGTGCTGCACGATCACCACCGGAGGGAAATCTTCGGGAACCTGAGACAACACATCTTTAATGGCTTCCGTACCGCCAGTGGACGCGCCGATCGCCACAAGGTAGTGCGCCGGGTTTAGCCCGACGGACCTGAGCGTTCGGCGTTGGTTGACCGTTGCGGGTGGAATCTGCGGCGGCACCGGCATGGCAATCACGGCCGCCCGGACCTTATCGGCCAAGTCCTCGCCCAGCCGCCTCAGCGCCATACTGCCTCCCGAGGCGGGTTTGGCCACGAAATCGATCGCCCCCAGTTCGATGGCCTTCAGTGCCGCCTGACTGTTGGCCGACGCCACGCCGCTGCACATAATGACCGGCACCGGATAGTGCGTCTGGAGTTTTCGAAGAAACGTCAACCCATCCATCCTGGGCATTTCTATGTCGAGAATGATGACATTGGGACGGCACTGGATAATCTGTTCGCGGGCCTCGTACGGGTCCTTGGCCTCTCCGACGACGGCGATATCCGCCTCCTCGGAAAGCCCGCGAGAGAGCATGGCGCGCACGGTCGGAGCGTCATCTACGATCAATACCTTGATAGGTTCATTCACCTCCACATCGCGCTCCCCCATTTAAGCCGGGTCCGGCATTCGACAGTGCCCGTCTGCCCTTTGTACCAGATTGGACTTACCGTTTCGACTCAATCATTCCTGTAGATCGTCGGCTCCACATACGTCAACGGGTGTTCAAGACTGTTGAGGCTTTCAGAATGTCCGATCAACAGGTATCCACCCGTTTTCAGGTGCTTGGCATACCGAGCGACCAACGCCTCCTGCGTAGTCTTATCAAAATAGATCATCACGTTGCGACAAAAGATCACATGGAATCCAAATCGAAACGGAAAAGTCGGCGTCATCAGGTTGAATCGTGCAAATGTAATGAGCTTGCGCAGTTGGGGCGCGACCTCCAACAACGGACCACGTTCCGACGTCGTCTTGCGCAGATAGCGTTTCCCAAACGCCGCCGGCACCTTACCGATACGCTGCGGTTCAAAAAGCCCGAGCTTCGCTTGGCGGAGCATCTGAATTGAAAGATCCGTTGCGAGAATCTTCGGTTGGATTCGTGGGTGGGCCTTCAGGGCATCGTGAACCACCATCGCGATCGAGTAAGGCTCCTCGCCACTGGAACAACCCGCGCTCCAAATACGAAGCGTCTGGTTCTCGGCGCACCATGCCGCATCTTCCACCCATCGTTTGATGACCTTCCTTAGAAAATCGAAGTGGCCTTCTTCCCGAAACAGGTGCGTCGTATTGGTGGATACGGCATCGAGCAAGGTGCTCAGCTCACCACCGGTTTGGTCCTCCACCACGTGGTCGTAGTACGCACGGAAGGAGGAGAACCCGCCCTGGCGAAGCCGCTTACCGAGGCGCGCCCGCAAGAGCTGCATCTTCTCGCCACCGAGTTCGATACCACTCTCTTTGTAGATGAGCTTCCGGAAGAGCTCGTATTCTCCCGGAGTCAAGTCCTTGGTTTCTGTTTGCGTCAGCATGCACCGGTTCCCATTCGGTTGGACTTCCCCATACCGGGTTCGATTATTAGGTTCTCTCGTGGAGCAGTCGTATCCATTGGCCGTCCACCGACAGAAGCGCCGTATCGTCCGGTACATCTTCCGGATCACCGAAATCGGGTGTCACCGATAGCTCGACGACTTCGGGGATCGTGAGGTTGAACACGTCCTCCGTACCATACGCAGCGGTAACGAACTGACCGCACACCACGTTCATGAACTCCCGAACAGCATCGTTTGATTCCTGCTCGGTGGTCTCTTCACTCGACGCCACACCCAGCAAGTTGGCCGCCAGTTGTTGCGTGAAGGTCCCGGTACACACGAGCAGGAGCGAGCCCGACGTGGAGCCTTCGTAGCTGATCGTCGTTTCCAGCCACCGCTCACCCACCGGCGCGTCAAACTCACCGTCATCGGTGAACATAAAGGCGAGATTGGCAAGAACCTCAGAAAGAACAGTCGTCAGTGTCGCGGTCTTCTGATCCTGCATGTTGCGTAACCCCCAATAATGGAATGAGCACTTCACGTAGCTGCTCTGGTTGAAACGGTTTGCGGACGTACCCGGCCACCCCGAGTTCGTGCAGTTGGTCGATCCGCTTCTGGCTTCCCTCCGTCGAAGCAATCACGATGGGTATCTCCTTGAGCTTGTCGTTCTGCTTCATACGCATAAGCAGTTGAATGCCGTTCATTCTGGGCATGTTGATATCGACAAGCATGACCGCCACGTCATGCTCACAGAGCTTGGCGAGCGCCTCGATTCCGTTGGCTGCCTCATAGACCTCGCCAACATCCAAGCCAATCATCCGTACCGTCCGTTGCATCATCGACCGGATGGTTGCGGAGTCGTCCACAATCAGAATGTCGCTACTCATCGTCTTATTCCCACTTACGTCCGCGCTTGGTTTAGGCGCTGCCGTCGAATAGTTTCTCCACGCGTTGGAGGTCGATTACCATTTGCGCGCCGATACCCTCTAGATCGGCCTCATTTAACCCACGGCGTTCCAACACCGTGGGGTCTGCGCGGGAACACAAGCCGTCCTCACCTAAGCCAATGCCCAGAAGCAGGCACACGCAATTAGCCAGATAGACGGTATCCACGAGCGGATCGGGCGGGTCCACAGCCGAAGGCGTATGGTGATGACGGATACACCGAATAATCGGAGGGGGCAGCTTCCATTTTCGCCGACCATGCCCCCCACTTCATCATGGGAAAAACCCAATACTTGGTGCTCCGCCTCAACGAACGACAGTTGCTCGTCAGTGACACGGCGGACAATCTCGGCGAACGCCTCGGCGACGTATTCGTTGAGAATCACTTTTCCGATGTCGTGGAGCA
>JAJRSR010000267.1 GCA_024278695.1 Planctomycetota bacterium
ACCTAGCCGCACTCGGAACACGGGCCGTCACTGAACCAACGCCCGAACGCATGCAATATGCCGTAGGTCGATTCGTGCTCGGCATCGTCGTGTTGGATGCGCTGCTCACCTGGACCGCTCGAGGTCCGTGGATTGCGGGTGCGGTATTATTGTGGCTTGTTCCGGCCGTGGCGCTGTCGCGCCGATTCCGAATCACTTAGGAAATCGCAATGCAAGGAGCGTCGTAGCACAACGCCCAGATGGTACGAGGCTCAGATGGTACGAGGCTCAGATGGTACGGGCACCGGCCACCATCGCACCGGGGAGTGAACCGCTTAGGATCGCGGGCGTCTTACCGGACTTTTCCTGATACGCTTGGCATGCCTGCCGAACAGCCTGCTCGGCCGCCTCGGTGTTGTCCATCAACACTGCGACAACACCACCGCAACCCCGACCGCTGATCCTGGCACCAAAGACGCCGGCGCTCTCACCAAACCGGCGGATCATATTGACGAGAAGATCCGTTTGAATGCTACCCAAGCCGCAACGCTGCCCGTAGCTCCAGTGCGACGCATACATGACCTCGCCGACTTCATGGAGGATGGCCCGATCACCGCTGCGGGCGTAGCGCGAGAGGCTCTCGACCACCTGCCGCGAACGGTTGTGCTCGTAAATATGGTGCTCGGTACGCGACCGAATCTTGTAGACGAACTCCGGCTCGATGGTCGTCAGCGCGTCGCCGGTCTCACCGAAACGCTCCAAGAACTCAGACCCCTTCAGCCGTGTGGGAATCCGATCGCGAAACCGCTCGACATAATCGCTGACAGAAACGCGAGACAATTGGCCGTCCCACTGCAATCCGCCGACACCCTCATGCTTAATAATCCGGTCAATCAGAGAGCGGCCCATGAACGTGGCCGTACGCACGCGACCGTACTTCTGAAGGAAATCCTTGTGGAGCGACCCGCACGCCACGCCAACAATCGACACACCTTCCGGCAACGGAAGCCGCCCGGCCAAGGCGTTGGCATCGCAGCGATACTGTCCGATGCTCGCCGGTTCACCCATCAGCGTGCCCGCTGCCGCCGACATACCCGCAGGCACACCAAGCCATCGGTTCTCGACGGCCTCACAATACTTCGCACTCGCTGAGGGCTCCAGCTCGAGGTCGAAGGCGCTGCTGATCGCCGTCAGCACGGCGGAAGCAATCGGAGCGGCCGCACAACGACCGAGCTTGACCGAACACCCGACCGCCACCGTCAACCCGGGTGATCCCGCGTCGATCAAACCAGCGCGAAGGAGCTCAGCAAATACGCCGAGGGAACACCGCTCGACGAAGTCCTCATCCGCAGACAAGTTCAAGTCTTGAACACGCATCTCATCAGCTTTGGCGGCAGCCAACAGATCATCAACGGCAACGCCCGCTGTCTTAGCATCACTGGCTTCCGCGCTATCAGCCTTCTTCTGATCGTCAGCACAGAACCCCTGGCACCGCAACACCACGATGCGACGATCGTCGCGTTTTTGCACGGCGGCACAAACGTAATCACCCAGGGGGAAGTGCAGCGAAAGCGCACCGGAGTAGTCGGACAGCCCGCCCATCACGTCCAACGCAAAAGGTGCCCGCGCGACATGGCGCGTGGACGTTTGTGGGAGGCAACTGACCACATCTAACACCGCCGCGGATTTCGTCCAGTCGGACACCGCTTCGGAAACTGCCACGCGCGCACCCGGCACCAACTGCCGACGAACCACCGCATCATTTTGCTTCACTGTCATCCGGTCGTATCAACTCGCAAGCGTTTAGCAAACTTCATTCAACACGGAATCATCAACAAAAATCGGAGCTTCACTCCCGGCCGCGACAGCTAGCGCGTCTGAAGGTCGAGAGTCTACTTCGATCAGGTCTCCGTCCGACCGCACGACCAGCTTGGCATAAAATGTTGAATCACGCAATTCGCTGATGACAACTTGTTCCAGGTCGCAATCAAGGCTATCGAGTATACGTTCGATCAGATCGTGTGTCATGGGTCGGGGTGGTTCCAACCCCTTGGTTCTTCGATCAATGGCGTAGGCTTCCTCGTTGCCGATCAGAATGGGAAACGCCCGCTCGCCCTCGGTTTCCCTAAGAACGACCATGGACATTTTTTCGTCCTCGGAATCCACAATCACGAGCCGCGCCAAATCCATGCGGACTAACATGTTCGATCCCTCCGAGAAACGCGCCTAGCTACACAGCCGTTAATGTTTCGATGTCAAAGTAGACAATCAACCCGTCCCGAAGCGCAAGACGCAAACCTATAGTGCCCCGCCGTCTGCAAGCGATTTTTTCATCGCGGCACACTCGCTGGTGTCCATCGCGATACTGTTCTCTGGTCCGGGGAACACACCCTCGGCCACCTCCGAAGTGTAGTCGCGAAACGCATCGACCATCACATCGTGAAGCTGGGCATATTGTTTGACCGAGCGTGGTGGGTGCCCGGCGCTATAGCCCAACATATCGTGCATCACCAATACCTGACCATCGCAAAACGGCCCCGAAACGATCCCGATCACCGGCAGCTCGGTTGACTCGGAGATCACCTGGGCCACCTCAGTCGGTACGGCCTCCAGGAGCAGCGCCATCGCGCCGGCCTCCTCCATCATTTTCGCATCTTCGATGATCTCAACAGCGGCGGCAGCTTTTCGACCCTGCATCCGGTAACCACCGACACTCTGAATCGACTGCGGCCTGAGCCCCAGGTGGGCCATCACCGGAATCGTCGCCCCGGCCATCGCCTCGACCGTCTTCGCTAGGCGGCGATCCACCTCAATCTTGACGCAATCACACCCGGCGTCGGCCATAAACCGCCCCGCGTTTCTGATCGCCTCCTCCGGGCACACCTGATACGTCAGGTAGGGCATATCACCAACCAGATAGCAATCCGGTGCACCGCGCCGCACGGCCTCGGTCACCGTCACGAGATGGTCGAGCTTGACCGGCAGCGTGGTCGAATGCCCCAGGCATACCTCACCGTAGGTATCGCCCACAAGGATCGTAGGCACGCCGGCCTCATGCATGAGACAAGCGGTCGCATAGTCGTAGCACGTCAGCATCGAGAACTTTTGCTTCTCCCGCTTCCGCGCCCGCAATGTGTTGATTGTGAT
>JAJRSR010000268.1 GCA_024278695.1 Planctomycetota bacterium
ACTATCGAGAACCCGGGCGCGTACCGAACGCTCATGACGGCCGTCCGTGGCGACGACGAGGCGAATTCCAAGAAAAAGAATCCGCCAACGGGGACGTTTTACCCCTTGACAGAGGCTAGGCTAATGGGTGACACCTTTTCTTCATGGCTACGAGGCCCCCGGCCGGCGGTAGGGCGTGAAGCGTGCGTCGTTGGTTGTGATCTGTGGCCCGTCGGTCAGGTCGATGCAGTCGGGGATCGCCGGAAACACCGCGTCAAGGCATTCCGCGATGGCCCTGGGGTTTCCGGGCAAGTTCAGGACTAGCGCCTGCCCGCAGATCCCGGCCACCTGGCGGGAAAGAATCGCCGTGGGAACTTTCTCGATGGAAACCGCCCGCATCCGCTCACCGAATCCGGGTAAGAGTTTTTGGCACACACGCTCCGTCGCCTCCGGGGTGACATCGCGCGGTGCGGGCCCGGTCCCGCCGGTGGTGATTACCAGGCAGCAGCCGTCGCGATTGCACATATTGGAAATGGTTGCCGCAATGAGATCCGTTTCGTCGGGGACGACAACGGCGACCAGTTCCCACGGACAGGTTAGCACTTCCTCAAGGTACGAACGAATCGCCGGGCCGCCGCGATCCTCGTACTCGCCACGGCTGGCGCGATCGGACACAGTGAGGATACCGATGGCAATGCGTGATGGTTCAGACAAACTCAAGACCTCCAAGGATCAATCCGGGATGGGTTGTTATTGCGGACGCGAAGCCTCGCGTGATACGTGCGTGCACCCCCTCTCCGCCGATGGCGAAGGGTGGGGGAAGGACCGGCCGCCTCGCGTTCGGCAACCACGGATTAACGCATCTCGCCAACCGTACGCTCCACCGAAGCCAAGACCTCACCGGACCGAAGAAGTGCCAGCGACCGTTGTATGTCCGCTCCATAGAGCCGGTCCGCGTCAATGTGATCGATGGCGGTGCGTACTCTGTCGTGGGCGGCACGCGCTCCAACGCCGGCCGAGAGCGGCTTACGAAAATCTAACGCCTGCGCCGCACACAATTGCTCAATGGCCAGGACCGTTTCCGTGTTGTCCAAGACCGTCATGCATTTGACGGCCGACCGTGCCCCCATGCTGACGTGGTCTTCCTGGCCAAGCGATGTCGGAATCGAATCCACCGAAGAAGGCGTGCAAAGCCCCTTATTTTCGCTGACCAAAGCTGCGGAAGTGTACTGCGGAATCATCAACCCGCTGTTGACGCCTGCGTCCTTTACGAGCAACTCCGGAAGCCCGGCCACGCCGCTAAGAAGCAGAAACGTCCGCCGTTCACTGATCGATGCGAGTTCGGCCAGCGCAATGGCAAGATAATCCAACACCAACGCCAACGGTTGACCATGAAACAAGCCGCCACTGATGACGGTGTCGTCATCCAAGATCAATGGGTTATCCGTGACCGAGTTAATCTCCGTCTCGATCACGTTGGCCGCATGGCTTAGGGCATCGCGCGAAGCACCGTGAACCTGCGGCACACACCGCAACGAGTAGGGGTCTTGGACGCGATCGCAATCCCTGTGTGATTCGAGAATCTCGCTTCCCGCCATGAGCCGCCGCACGTTTTCGGCCACGGTGATCGCGCCGGGGTGCGGGCGTAATGCGTGCAGCCGCTCGTCAAACGGTTGGACACTTCCGGCCATGCCGTCCAAAGACATCGCCGCGATCATATCGGCTTGCTTCACCAGCCGTCGCGTGCGAACCACGGCCGCCACCGCGTGAGCGCCCATGAACTGCGTGCCGTTGATGAGCGCCAAGCCCTCCTTCGGGCCAAGTGCGATCGGCGCGACACCCACAGCAGCAAGCCCCTCGGCCGCTGGGAGGATCTTGCCCGCGCAACGGACACGGCCCTCGGAGATCATCGGGAGGACCATGTGTGCGAGTGGAGCGAGGTCGCCGCTCGCGCCGAGTGAGCCTTGTAGCGGAATCAGCGGAAGCGTATCCGCATTGAGTAGGCCCACGAGGCACTCCAGCGTTTTTCGTGATACACCGCTCACGCCATGCGTCAGGGAATACACTTTCAAGAGCATGATAAGACGCACGATGGCATCGGGCGCTGCGTCCCCCACGCCCACCGCATGAGACACGATGAGGTGCCGTTGCAGTTTGGCAAGATCATCTGCGGGGATACGTTTTCGGCACAGCTTGCCGAAGCCGGTATTGATTCCGTATGCCGGTTTGTCGCCGCCGGCGATCCGGGCACATCTGGCGGCTGACGCCTCAACCCGCTGCCACGCAGCATCGTCAATGTGCACGTCGAGCGGGGTATCCCAGAGCCGATCAAACCCCTTCAGGGTGAGTCGACCCCTGCCGAGCACGCACTTGGCGTGGGGCGGTCGCTCCGAAGATAGTCCATGAGTTTTTCCGTTTGCATTAGCCATCGTCGTCCGATTATATAGGCATCCTGTCTGTTCGTCAGCCGTGAACCATCGGATCCCGATTGTGGGGCTGATTTTTATCGCCTCTTGACCTGAAAAACGCCTGGGTTTGAAGATATCTTATTTTTCCTTCAGACGCAGTGTGGCCCAATTCAGTCGCCGTACGAGCGTTGCGATTGGCCTGATGAGGTCAATCATGTTCGCAGCTTCTTCGCGTGTGTCGGTGGGGCTGCGACCCGTCTCGGTTCGGGTAATGAATCGAGTTGACTTTTGCCCGGGAGCGATTGAGTTATGGCTACAGTAACCACAACGTTGTATGACAAAATCGGTGGAGCCGCAGCAGTAGAGGCGGTTGTCAAGGAGTTCTACGTCAGAGTCTTGGCCGACAAGCAACTGAAGAACTTTTTCGACAGCACGAACATGGACGCCCAGACCAAGTCCCAGATCGACTTCATCACGATGGCGTTGGGCGGCCCCAACAATTACAACGGCAAGCCGATGAAGGAAGCCCACGAGGGCATGGGAATCACCGAAATGCACTTTGACAAGGTCGCCACGCACCTCGTCGAGACGCTTGCTTGGGGCGGTGTCAGCCAGGAAGACATCGACACGATCGTTGGTGTTGTTGGCCCACTCAAAGCCCAAATCGTTGAGGCCTAGCAGGCGGTAGGCGAAGAAGGAAGCAAACAAGAGCGAACGCGGAATGTACGAAGTCCGCGTTCGCTTGTTGTTTGCGCCGGATCGAGCCAAGCCGCAGATGCGGGGGCTTTGGCCTACCCTGCCCCGCTGGCAACAGCAAGACCGAGTAGGCTCGGAAGGTAGGCTACGCCCAGGTGAAGCAACGCGCAGGTGTATGCGCCGGCCACGAGGTCATCACCCACGACGCCCCAGCCGCCCGGGCAGTATCGCTCGACCCAGTTGGCGGGTGGAAACTTCGTAATGTCAAGAAACCGCTCGATCAGAAAAGCCGCCAGGGCGAGTTGCCAGGTAAACGCAGGCAGGAAGGCCACCGCTACAAAGAAACCGGCCAACTCATCCCACACAATTTTTCGGCTGTCCTTTTCCCCCAAGATGACATCACCGCGAGCATGGATCCAGACGGAGGCCAAGCAGAACACG
>JAJRSR010000269.1 GCA_024278695.1 Planctomycetota bacterium
ACCACAATCGCGCGCCCGCTACCCGGTACCCTGAATCCATGGCAAAATGATCAGTTGGAACACGATCAAGGCAATGCCCATCAGTGCCCCGCCCGCGATCACACCAGCGCAAACCGGTTCGAGATTCTCAACGAACGTTTTATTGAGTATGCTATCTTTCTTCTTGAACGTTCGTGCGGCGACCCAAAAGAATATTGAACCGGAGGCCATTGCCAAGCAGGTTGTAAACGGGATGACAAACGCAAGCCCCACACCTACCGCCGAAAGTGGGAAACGATTCTTGGAAACAGTCTTTAACACCTCAAAGAAAATTCCGAGGAAAGCGCCCACGATTGCAGCTATCAGTGCGGTTTTAGGTAGTTCGCTCAACCCCTTGGTGAGAATCTCTGCGACGGCCTGCCAAACAATGGCACCCGGCATGGGGAACTTCTGAGATACCAACCCGGCCGGGTTGTCGCGAAGGAACAAGAGGTAGAACACGGGAACCGAAGCGAACGCACCGGCGAAGATGCCCAAGACATGCCCGATCGCTTGATGACGGGGTTTACCGCCGAGCATGTAACCCGGTTTGATGTCCATCAGTAAGTTCGAAGAATTCCCCGCGACTTCACCGGTAATGCTGGCCGTGATGATGTTGGTGGTCATATTGCCGGGTGCTAGTGCGCCGAAGGTTAGCTGCGTGAGCTTGCCCAGCGCACCAGTCGGCGTGATCGAAGTCAGCGCAGTGGAGTTTGCCGCGATGATGGCGAAAACGAACACAAGCGGGACAGCGATGACCCCCATCAAGATACCCACGTCAAAAAACTTATGGGCCAGGAACACGACCAGGGCACCCACCAGCGGAATTCCCACAAGAAACACGGATGTGGGAAGTTCGATGTGTTTGAGGCAGTCGTTCTCCTTGTCTGCCGCACCCGCCCCAAACAAACCAGTGAACGCCCTGAAAATCATTTTGGGCTTGCTGAGAAAAGCTAACAAACTGGCCGTCGTCATCATGGCCACGCCACCCCACAGCGCCCAAGTCGTGATCGCCTTGAAACCATAGTGCATAACGCCAGCTTCGTTGACCGTACCCTTGATATCGCCGAGACCGATGATGTAGGGTGCCAAGAAGCAGTAGTTGACAACGGCACCGACCAAGAGCGATACGCCGGTGCGAACGCCCATCAATCCGCCGGCCGCCACCATCACGTGATCTGGCTCGAGGCTAACAGTGAGCTCCTCCAGCGGCACCCCATTGATTTTCGGATGCCAACCCACCAACTTGAAAAACCACGCCTCAAGCGCTCCGGGGATGGCGTGCAGCTTGAACGGAAGCCAGCCGAGGAGTTTTTCGTTGATAAGCCGAATCAGGTCGCCGCTTTTCAGGAACTCCGCCAGCGCCGAAGCCAAACCAAACACCACAAGCAACTTACCCTTGAACATACCTTCGCTGCCGCCCCCCGAGTGCAGCGCATCCATGACGACGCCGGCCGCTCGACCCTCGGGAAAGGGGTGTTGTTCGTCGTTGATGAATCGTCGCTTCAGCGGAAACGCACAGAGCACGCCCAACAACGAGATCGAAATCATCCAGATCATGGTCACACCCATCGGGATCACCGTATTGGTGATCATCATGTAGGCCGCGAGGCTGGCGACGAGCGGGCTGGTCATGTAGCCCGCCGCCGTGGCGATTGACTGCATGCAGTTATTTTCAAGAACGGTGAACTCCTTCGCCGCCCCAGCTTTCTCCATGACCTTGAACAGTGTAAACGCAAGAATGACCGAGGTGATCCCAACACCAAGCGTCCACCCGGTCTTCATCCCAATGTAGAGGTTGGTGAGCGACAAGACTGCCCCGATGATCATGCCCGACAGTGCCGACCGGAGGGTAAGCTGGGGCATATTGCCGCGGTAGACGTTTTCGAGCCACCAGCGGTCCTTTTGCTCGACGGTCCAGTCTCGGACCTGCGCCTCGGTCAGTTGTTTGATCGCCATGTACGGGCACCTCATTGGGGTCTAAGCGGGGTCGTCGATCGTCTGCTCGACGCGTCTGGGCAGGATGCCTGCCGTCGCAGGGGGGATCATCCCGGTCCACGGCCGGGCTGTCAAATTGGAGTTGCATCGAGGATCGGTCGGCGATAGACTGCCCGGTCCGCTTGCGCTCGGTGTGCGCTCTTCGAGAGAGGCAGCCTCACCCGGATCGAGTGGGCGACGACGCTACTGATCTTTTTCAGCAACCGTGTTGCACGCGGATGGTGCCGTCCTGCGGGTAACCCGGCAAAAGACGAACAAGGAACCAGACGAACATGACAGCGACTCTCGAAGCGATTACCCAGCAGATTCAAAGCGGCGACCTCGACGGTGCCTCGGCCGCCCTCGCCACCATTCCGGAGACGGATGACAATCGTGGAGAGGTGGCCTTCGTGCGCGGATCGCTGAAAGAAGTCGGCAAGGACCTCGCTGGTGCCGCAGAAGAGTATACAAAAGCCGTCGCCGAAGGTGGCGATATTAAAAAGGCTGCGTTTCACGCCGCGGCGCTCTTCGATCGTTTTGGTGATGATGACAACGCGATCGACTACTACGAACGGTGTATCAGCGAGCCGCCCGCTCCGATCAACGCGTTGATCAACCTTGCGGCACTCTATGAAGAGCGCGGGCGGCTTGATGACGCACTGGCGCTGCTTGAAAGCGTGCTCGACGCGTGCCCGAATCACACTCGGGCGCGGCAGTACCTTCGGTCGGTCGAGAGTTCCTACGATATGCTCTTCGATGAGGCGTCGCAGCGCGACCGTGACCGTCGCAGCGCGATCCTCGATACGCCGATCGGAGATTTTGAACTGAGCGTTCGCAGCCGAAACTGCCTGCGTCAGATGAACATTCGCACCTTGGGTGATCTGCTCCGCACGGGTGAAACGGAACTCTTATCATACAAGAACTTCGGCGACACGTCGCTCAATGAGATCAAGGCGTTGCTTGAACAGAAGGGTCTCAACCTCGGGCAAATGGCTCCGGGTGCCGGCGATGATGATTCGGGCGACCAGGCCTCGGTGGACTTATCTCCCGACGCTGCCGCATTTTTGCGTCGAGGCGTGGCCGAGTTGGAGCTTTCGGTCCGGGCACGCAAGGCTTTGCAACGGCTCGGCATCACGACGCTGGCCGAGCTGACCCAGCGGAGCGAGGCCGAGATGATGACCATCAAGAATTTCGGTTTGACCTCGCTCAGCGAGATCAAGCGTCAGCTCGAAGTCGTCGGATTGTCGCTGCGGAACTAGGGTTCCAGCAAACACAGGCCCGCTGTCGCGGCGGGCTTCTCGCAGCACGGCGGCTTCGATCGAGTTTGTTCGATCAGATGGGCCGATCGGTTTGCGCCGGTGCAGCGAATGAGATTCTTGCGATCTTCATCTATTGTTATCGCGATGTTCGTATCGTTGATGGCCGGTGCGAACCACCCGTCCGCCATAGGCCAGACGGCGGATACGCCCGCGACTTTCGACGCCGCAGCCCAACCCAAGACCCGCGAGATCCACCTGCGTGACGTTCGCGTGCTGATCGCCCCCAAAGCAAAACGCATCCGGGTGCGGGCGGGCAAAGCGGTTTACCTACTTAACGAGGACGGCGTGCGCGTCTCATCCTTGAGTGCCAACACCTGGCATACTATCGAACACC
>JAJRSR010000270.1 GCA_024278695.1 Planctomycetota bacterium
GAGCTGCCGCTCGGAATACACGGCCCGAAGGATCGTCGCGTCGATCAACTGCGCCGGCGGGACATTTTGTGCGGTCAGGTAGTTGTCATACATGTCCTGCGGAGACATGGTGAGTGTATCGAAGCCGGCCAGCATGGCATCCAAGGCCGAGTCATCAATGGCCAGGTGATCGAGCTGGTATTCCAGGAAATTCGAAAACCCCATGGTTTCGGCCAGCGCATAGAGATCACGTGTGTAGCCGAACGAGGTTCTATCGACGAGCCCCAATAGCGCCGGGTCAATCGGCACACCGCGCGTCGTGTCGCGTTGGGTGAGTCTCTTTTGGTAGCGCCGCTGCCGATGGCGCCCCGCGCGCGCTTCGCTGTTGGCGAGCAAGGTGCCGGCTACCGCCGTGGCGGCTGCGCCCCGTGAGAGAAACTGGCGACGCGTACACGGCTGGGTAACGGCATCCGTGAGAGAGGTCGCGGGATGGCGTACATCGTTCGGAATCGGCATGTCGAGAATCCTGTTTACTTACCCGGCTACGGCGCTACACCGTGCCCAACCCGCTGCGATTGTACACGATCGAATCCGCAATACCAAGAAAATAAATAGATTCTGACCGACAACCGACACAAGCTAAAGTGTGGCTCAGGAAAAAACCTGAACAGCCCGAAATCCACCCGCGTGCTTCATCCGGCGGAGCGTTGATCTGATGTGCCCATGCCATTTTTCAACGTGGAACGGCCGTCAAGAAGAGCCCGTCGTGCAAACGCGTTACGGCTCGCAGCGCCCGCAGGGATCGGTGCAGTTGTCATTGATACAGAAACCGTCACCACACTCGCTATCGACTTGGCATGCCACAGCACCGCAGGTGACTATCGACGGGCACACGCATGGTCCGGAGATCGAGCCCATAGACGAAAAACTGGAGCCAAGGAACGACTGCACGGCCGCGTTGATGTCCTTGAAATCTACGGTTCGGCTGGGGAACACCACGTTGGGAATCAGTTGTGCGACCGACTTGATCGGTGCGGTGGGGTTGCCCAAGAATTTTTGCACAACTTCGGTGATGTCTCTGAAGTCCGGCTGCTGGGGTTCCGGGTTGAATGGATCCACAACGTCTCCGAATTTTGCCGTGGTGATGCTTAACGCGGTTGACCAGCAATCCTCGGTGCTATCCAAGTTCGGGCAACCGGCTGCGGCCACCTGAACGTCATAAGTGGAGCTTGGAAGTATCTCAGTCCCGTAGACTGAGACAATACCCTCGGAGGACCAGGTGTGGGCGAAGGGTGTGCATCGCAGCGGTGCCGCCGTGAACGTACGGAATGGATCCGAGCTATCTTCCTCTGGTGCTTCGTAGGGTGTGCCCACGTAGAACACATCGGGAGATGGGATGGCGAACCCGTCCAGGTTGGTGATCCTGACCCGGACCACGGTGCTGTCTGTCTCGGAACCAGGAACGGAGAACCGAAGGTATCGGTTGGTTTTTGCTAGCTCACCCGTAGCTACCGGTGGGTTTGGAATGGTGCCCAGGTCCGCACAATAGTGAAGCGAGAAGTCGTCGACATACCACCCCTGGTTGCTGCCGGAGCAGCCGTCCTTGCCGAAATCAAACCGGAATTGGTAGTCGTGCTCGCCGGCCGTCGAAAGATACGCAGAAAGATCTATGTGAGAGATGCCCCATCCGGCATCGACCGATGATATGCCCGAAAAGGCACGTTGCCCGGCCATCGGGTTCGTGTTGTCTGTTGTGGATAGCGTCGCATTGTAGCCGTTGAAGGTAAACGCTTCAAATGGAACGAGTTGCCAAGCGCCGCCATCAACACTGACGCTAACGTTACCGCCGTCGAAGAATGTTTCCGTGGCGACGTAATGAGCGAAGCGGGCAACGAAGGTGATGTCAGGCGTTCCGCTCGCGGCGGTGGTGACGGCGATCGTCGGGCTGAATAACGAATGCACCGCTGTTTCATCTTGCGTCGTACAGTTTCCAATATCACGATCCTCGCCGAACCACGCAATTCCGGGTCTTCCAAACGGAAGCGGGAACGGTGTTTGAATCCAATCGTAGGCTGTCGGCGGCGACGTATTCGATACCGTCCAGCCGTTAGTGCCGGACTCGAAGTCGTCAGAAAAAGCGACACTGCACCCGAGCCCGCTTGGCGGAGCAATGGGGGTGAGGTCCAGGATGTCACTGGTCCCGCAAAGACCGCGCGTGTTCATCTCCACGGCGATGAGCGCTTTGTCTACTTCTGCGGCGTCGCTCGCGGTGAACATGCCGAAGTCCGAGCCGTCGCGCGGGTCTTTGATCATCGTGCCGACGAGGTCTGACGCGGCTTGATTGAGCCCGGCGTAAGCGTCTTCAAAGTCGGAAGTGCTCGTCAGGTAAGTGGTGAGGGCGCGGTACCAGACCGCTCCGGCTTTGAATAGCCCGATGGCGTTGACGGTTTGGCCGTTGAAGCTCTTGCCGTCTGTCAGCATCGCAAAGGCGTGGTTGGGGATGCCGCTTCCGCTGTGGACACCGCCGTTATTGGCGGCGCGGCAGACCTGGAGCGGGTCGTTCGCCCGGTCCGGGTCACCTGCGCAGGAGGGCTGCCACATGTCGCGTATCGCGCCGCCGAACCCGGAAGCGTCCTCGCCGACGAGCCAACGCACATCGTCCGTGGAAATATCCCGAAGGGTGACGTTGACGGTGCCCAAGGCTAACTCGGCCTTGAGTAGATCACCATCGACTAGTGTCGCACCGACCGACGGAATCGTGACGGCCGCATCGAAGCCGCCCATGGGGGAGGCTCCGGGCGAGACGTTGTTCGCCACGATTACGGCGATCGCCCCAGCGTCCTGGGCGTTGAGTACCTTTTCGGTGAAGTTGCAATCGGCGCGATCAATCAGCACGATCATTCCGGCCATGGCACCGGCATTCGTAAACGGAAGGTCAATGTCGCATCCGCGAACCGGGTCAGCCACGATGATATCACCGGTCGTGCCGAGGGCCGTCAGCGCTGCGCCAAAGCTCGCGCTTTGTACACTGTAGTCTCCTGCGATCGACAGTGGGGTGTTGATCGTCATCACCGTGCCGGCGGCACAACCGGACCGGAGTGTGTTGGGCGTGTCCGTGCCTGATCCTGTTGGGTGTCCGGGCCAAGGGGTGCCGCCGGGAACGCCGGCGAAGGCGGCGTCGCCGTTGAGCAGGTCGATGATCTCTCCGAGCACATCGGAGTAGGATTCATTCAGTTGCCCGGACTGGTTCTGGTAGATGAGGTTAGCGGTGAAGGCGGTGAGTCCGTGTGCGAATTCATGGGCCACAATATCGTCAGAAACTATGCCGTCACAAAAGAACGTGCCGCCGGCCCCGCCGAAGGCGTTGGGGCAACTGGCGTCCTGCAGGTGTACGGTGGCGAAAAGCGTTGTGCCTAAACCGTCGATGCTGTCTCGCCCGAACGCGCGGAAGAGGTAGTCGTAGGTGTCGCCCGCGTAGTCGTATGCGGCGTCCGAGTCGAAATCTCCGGTAGGCGCATCGCCTTCGTTGCGAACGGTGGTGTTGAGTGAATCGTCTATAATGCTGCGAAACTTGGCCGTGTGTACGAGGTTCCACCGGTCGAGCGTCTTGCCGGTATGGGCGTCGATGAAGAATGCCTCTCGTACGGTGGACATCGCGTTGCCGAGGATGACGTAGTACGCCAGGTGCGCTCCGGCTGACGCGTCACCATACCATCCCGGATCTACGATCACCAAGTCGGCGGTTTCCACGTCTGGTGCCGTGAGACGCAACAACGCCGCGGCCCGGTTGACAGCGTCTTGAGTGCCAATGCTTGGCACAATGTTAAGGTCTGCGCGGATCGGAAAAAAAGCGCCGTTGGCCGCATGGACCGCGCCTTGGGCATCCTGGTGGACGCGTAGCAAGCCGCCAAACACGGGGATGCCTCGGTGAAACTGAGCGTAGCTTGTGTGCCGATGACCGAGGCCATCGACGGTGGCGTCTTTGAGGTTCAACTGCTGTGCCCGAGCCGTTAGCCCGAAGATATGCCCATGCTGGTCGAGGAAGTCGTTGGCGGTGGGCCTGGCTGCGGCGATGGCCGGTGTGACGGCAATCGTTGCGCCGTCAGCGCTGGTCACGAAGCTGGCTAAGCCGGTGGCGTTGGATGTTCGGATTCTGAGCCCGTCGCGCACGACCTCGCCAGCGCGTACGGCGGTCGATGACGCGGCAAGGATGCCAGCAATTAAGACCAAGCAGCCGCATCCCCACTGCGGACTTCTCTGAAACCTCATGCGTCAATCCTTACGTTACGTTCTACTTCAGCTCGCAGTGCGAGCCACCAGAGGCCGTCTACCCGAACGGAATAATCGAACCAACCGGGCTCGGCCGAAACAACACATCTGGAAAGGGGGTTACGTACCCCCACCCCATGCTAACCAGCCCCAGATACAATGTGCGAAGATCACCGGAAAGACCGCTGATCCGCGCAAACCGCCCCCGGAGCGACCGTGGTCCGGCAGGGGGCCATGGGTCGCAACTATCGGGCTACAAGTATACCACCGCATTCCCCCTCAAATCAATCCTTTTTTGAGGCTTCGGGGAGACGCAAGATCGGTGATTAGGCAGGAAAATCGGACCTGCGGGGAGATTTTGGCGGTTTTCTAACCGATTTCTTGGGCCGGGCGGCTGGGCGATGGCCTCCGTGCCCGCTTGCGGAATCGGCGGGAGTTGATGCTGTGCTGCGCGTAAAATAGGCCCGGAGATGAGGTCGCCCCGGGCCTTTGCTGCGAAGCGACGTTCCGAGGAACGTCACCCTAGGAGGAGGATTTCCTGAATATCATCATGAAGCGAGTACGGCCATCGCCGCCGAGATGACGGCCGCCAGCTTCGCCTTGGCCATCAATTGTTGGGCCTTGCTGGGGCAGTCGGTCTCATTTTCGCCGACGACGTAGATTGTTTTCTCGCCCGTTTTCTTGGCTGCCGCACCGGCCATCTTGTCGCAGCAGAACGATCGCTTGCCGACCTTGTAACTGAGTTTGACCGCGCCAAGCCTCTCGCCGGCGAGGACGGCTGCTTTCTCTGCGAGTGCCTTGTCGGCGAAATCAACACCGCCAACCCGATAGGTAAGTGGTGTGCCGGTTTTCTTGGCCTCTGCTTGGGCGGTCTTGGGGCAGCCGAAGCATTTCTTGCCGGATGCAAACTGCACCGCCTTCATGGTTTCGGTCTGCGTTTCGATCATCGAAGTTAGCCGAAGGTCGGCTTCGTCCTGTGTCTCGAAGGTTTCCTCGCCGAGGAGGTACTCGATCTTGGCCTTCTTAGCCTTGGCCAGGGTGTCTGCCGTATGGCGGCAGGAAGTGATCTCTCCGGCGACCTTGAACCGCATCGACGGCAGCGATGCTAATACGGCATCAACCTTGGCTTCGATGGGGCAGCACCCTTTGGCGGCTGTCAGCGAAGCCGGCTTTGTCTCGCCTGGGGCGTGAGCGCTGGCAGAACATGGCGTCTTACCGGCCTTGGCGCTGCAGGGAGTCTTCGCAGTTTCCGGTTGGCTGTCCACGCTGGCGGGGACGGTCTTGGCGGTTGTGGAACCTGATTCATGTTTTGGGCATAACGCCCACGCGGATGTTGCGACAGATCCAACGCACAATACGGCTACCAGGGTCATTCGTTTTCTTGTCATCTCGGATGGCTCCATTCCTCATTGGGTAAAACAACATCAGAGTCCGCCGAGACTACCTGTTTCGGCCGCTCCCCGCTCCACTACTACTCCTGTCTAACGCCGCGTTCCCTCATGTCGCAGGCGCTCAGTGCTATTGCAGCTACTTTCCTAGCCGCGATATTCGCAGCGTGAGGTGCAGGTCTCTGCCAGGGTGACCTGCGTTAGCTGCGGCAAGCGAGGCTTGAGCTCCCGCCATATCCACCGGGCAATGTTCTCGGCCGTGGGGTTTTCCAGCCCTTCGATCTCATTGAGGTAATGATGATCCAGCCTCTCCCACTGCGGCTTAAACGCCTTCTTGACGTCAGCGAAGTCAAGCAGCCAGCCTGATTGAGGGTCAATCTCGCCCTCACAGACCAACTCGACGCGGAAGCTATGACCGTGAAGCCTCGCACACTTGTGCCCGTCGGGCACATTCGGCAATCGATGAGCGGCTTCAAACCCAAACTCCCGCACAAGCCGGACTCGGTTGCTTCCTCCGTCTGGGTTGCTTCCTCCGTCTGGCTCGCTGGATGATTGTAGCAGATCAGGCTGTTTGTTTGGGGGGTTCATCTGTAACGGGTTTGTCTCGTAGGGTGAAATCGTTTCCTGCTGCCCGGAATCGGCATCGCACACCTGTAAGGAATTGTGCCAAGGCCATACAAACAGCCCTCGTGATGCGGTTGTACCTAGGGTTATCTGATTTCGATGAGCTTCACATCGAAAACCAGCGTTGAGTCCGGCGCGATGATCCCGGGAATGCCGCCCGATCCGTAGCCCAGTTTGGGTGGCATAATCAGCACGCGCATCCCGCCTTCCCTCATGGTCAGGAGGCCTTCGCGCATGCCCGGAGTGAGCGCCGGCATCTGGAGCAGGGCTGGTTTGTCCATCTGGGTTTCGAACTCAACCTCGTTGATGTAGTAGCCTCGGTAATACACATCGACGTTACTGTCCTCAGCGGGTACGCCGCCATCGCCGATGACCATGTCGATGTAGATGAGTCCGGTATCCGACTTGACGGCTTTTCGTCCCGCTTCCTTTTCCAGTTTCTCGATGAATTTGGTCAAACGGTTTTCGCGAATGTCCTTCTGCTTGGCGGCCTCCGCCTTGGCGGCGTCACGATCGAGTGGGACCATGACCGCCATTTTCTTGATGATGATTGGTGGTGTAGGGACGACGGCACTCCGTCCTTCGGCGTACTTCGGGTGTGAAGCGAGCGGGGCGTTCTTGATGCGTGCAATGGTGTCAAGTCCATCGGTCACCATACCGAAGACACAGAATCCGGCACCGTCGTCGGTCATGTCGAGCGCGAAATGGTCGATCAGATTGATATAGAACTCGTTTTGCGCAGAGTCCAGGATGCCGGGGCGGCGCACCATGCCGATTGTGTAGCGACCGTTGCGTAGCCCGTTGTCCCACTCGTTGAAGATGGAGTCACGTAGCCCGTATGTACGGCGTTCCAGTGAGGGCGTGTAGGCACCACCCTGGATCATCATACCGCTCACGACCCGGTGAAAGACCAACCCATTGTAAAAACCCGACTTCGCGTAATCTATGAAGTTCTCCACGGTCAGGGGGGCAGCCTTGGCGTCCAGTGTTAACGTGAATGATCCGAGTGTCGTATCAACGCGCACGACCGGTTCCATGCAAGGTGCCATACTGACGATAGGCGTATCCTGATTATCCGACGTGACCTGTGCCGTGGGTGCTGCGCCTGTTGTTGTTGTGGTGGTGTCGGTGGCCCGGGGTCCGGTCGTCCGGCAGGCCGAAATAGCCAGCGGCACACAGAGGAGGACGTATCGTAGGGCTCGGAGATTGGCATTTTTCAAAATCATGGTCGGGTCGTCCTTATGTTGCGGCGATGACGTGTCGCGCCAGCTTCCGCGAATGAAAGCGGTGGCGACCGCATCCATGAAACGATCGCCACCGCGCGGTTACTATCCAAAAGGGAACTCGTGGTTCTCTTGTTATTAGTTGATTGCGAGCAGTTCCACGTCGAAGACGAGGGTTGATCCTCCGGGGATGGACGGGCGGCCGCGCTCACCGTAGGCGAGGTCCGGCGGAATAATCAAGCGGCACTTGCCGCCGACTTTCATAAGCCCGAGGCCTTCGGTCCAGCCCTTGATCACGCCGTTGAGCGGAAACGTGGCCGGCTGTCCACGATCCACGGAGCTATCAAACTTGGTGCCGTCTGTGAGCCAACCGGTGTAGTGGACTTTTACCCGATCCGTGGGCTTGGGGGAGTCACCGTTACCCTTCGTGTAGCTTGCGTACATCAACCCCGAGTCGGTGACGGTGATCTTGCTTCCGGTGACCGCCTCGGCTTTCGCGATCACATCACCCAGCTTCTTGCGTTCCTGCGCCACTCTCGACTCCTTTTCCTTTTTCGCGGCCGCTTCACCTTTGGCGACCTGCGCCTCTATCGTTGCGCGATCCCAGCTACCGATGACCGTCACGGATTTGATCTCGACGGTTTCCTTGGGCACGACTTCTTGCCGACCGCCGCCGTACTTCGCGTGCGTGCCGACGGGCGTGTAGCGGATGCGCTCGACGACATCTTGGCCGCCAACAACTTTACCAAAGACGGCATAGGCCGCACCGCGATTCGGGGTATTCAATGACGCGTTATTGACGACGTTGATAAAGAACTGCGACGTGGCCGAGTCCGGAGCGCTTGTTCGCGCCATCGAGATCGTACCGGCATCGTTCTTGAGTCCGTTACGCCATTCGTTCTTGATCGGGGCATGAAGCCCATCCTTATTGACGTCGAGGCTTGCTGTAAGACCGCCACCCTGAATCATGAAGTTGGGGATCACCCGGTGGAAGATCGTACCGTTGTAGTAGCCGTCTTCAGCATATCGGATGAAGTTGAGGGTTGAGATCGGCGCTTTTTCGCCGTTCAGTTCTAACACGATGTCACCTAGGGACGTCGTCATCTTCACGCGCGGGTAGAGTTTCTTCGTGGTGCCGTCTTCACCACGGGTTGGGGTGTTCGCCAGGAGCGTCGCGATTCCGGCCAGCGCGATTACGGAGTACATTCCACGGATCATAATTCGAGTTCCTTTCCAATCGATTTTTCGTCAGCCGACCAACAGGCCTCGTGCCGCAGAGTCGGTGATATCACAACCGCTGAGTCAAGCCGGGCAGGATACCGTCCGGCTCGCCCGGGGGCAAGCATCACAGCATTGTAACGTGCCTGGGTTGTCTGGGTGGCCATCGCGGCGTAGATTCTGGCCTAGTTGGCAGTGCCGAATCGATTCACCCCATAACGGCGAAAGTGCATGCCGGACCAGGCGTTAAAGCTCCATACTCCGCCCGCGACCCTGTTTCGCAACGCCAATTTTGTGCTGCTGTGGTGCGCCTACGGCGTTAGCGCTATCGGTGACCATCTATCCGAGATGGCCATCCTCAAGACGCAGGACGCTCTCAGTGCCGACGTTGATCTGACGCCGCTGATGGCGCGAATGTCGTTCATGTTCTTCGTGCCCTTTTTCCTGCTGGCACCGGCGACAGGTTGGCTGGCGGATGTGTTTCCCCGTCGCGCGCTGATGGTGGTGGCCGATGTTGGCCGGGCTGTGATCGTGTTTTTCCTGGCCGGGCTCATCGCGTGGTCCCAGTCGTGGGGGCAGTGGGGGGCGTTTGCGCCCCTGGTATTGGTTGGTAGCTTAGCTGCCCTGTTTTCACCCGCACGGTCGGCGCTGCTCCCGACGGTGGTTCGTCCGAGCCAACTGGTTCGAGCAAACGGCATGATCAGCGGTTTGGGGATTATCGCGACGATGGTGGCCGCGGTGGCGGGCGGTTATCTGGCGGCGAACTACGCGCCGTCCGTCGCGTTTCGAGCGGATGCCGGTACGTTCGTCGTGAGCATTCTGTTGTTGCTGTTCCTGCGTCCACCCAAACAGCGGAAAGCCGCGGCGGGAAAGCGCCACCCCCTGAAGGATTTGGCGGGTGGCTTTCGGTATGCGGCCACCCATCGTCACGTGCTCGAATTGCTCCTGGTGGCGTCTTTGGTTTGGTTCTGTGGTCCGCTGGTTAACAGCGTGCTTCCGGCGATCGTGCGCGACGTTTACGGCGGCGGCTATCAGGCGATGAGCAACTGCCGTGCGTTTCTCGGTTTGGGGTTCGTCTTGGGGGCCGTGACTATTACCTGTCTGGGGGATGCGCTGCGCCCTCAGGTTGCGATTACCTGGGGGTTCTTGGGCGTGGGCTTGGGCGTGGGCATTTTGGCCGCGTCGATCTACCTGCCGCTTACACCTTCAACGCTCTATGCGATCGGTGGTGTTGGTGTGGTGCTGGCAGGTATGTTTGCGATGGCCATCATGGCCAGCTTCAATTCATTGCTACAGCGCACCGTGGCCGACCGCTACCGTGGCCGTATTTTTGGCGTTAAGGATTTGTGTTGCACCGCGTCGTTGTTGATCGCCACCGGGCTACTTGGCGTGCCGCTCCTGCCGCAGATGGATCGCTATGTGGGTGAGGTGCTTATCGGTGTGGCTGTGGTCATGTTCATCGCGTTTGTGGTGACGCTTCGTGCCAGACTGCTTCGCGGCCCGCACACCATCGGCGTGAACTTCATCGAGAACCTTAACGAGTTCCTGTGCAAGTTCTGGTGGCGGCTGCAGCGCGATGGGCGGGCCGGCGTCCCCCACACCGAGCCGGTGATCGTGACGTCCAATCACATCAGCTCGGTCGATCCGTTGCTACTAAGTGCGGCCGCCCCGTACCGGCTGATTTGCTTCATGATCGCTGCAGAATACGCCGCTTGGCCTGGCATGCGCTTCATCGTATGGTTGGCCCAGTGTATTCCGGTGAAGCGGGGCACGCGCCAGACCAGCGCCACGAAAGAGGCGATCCGGTACTTGCGCAACGGGAAGGCGGTCGGCATTTTTATTGAGGGCGGGATCGTACCGCCGGGTGAAACCGCAAGACCCAAAGACGGCGTGGCCATGCTCGCCCTGCGTACCGGGTCACGCGTGATACCGGCGTATATCAGCGGCATGAACTACCACGACGGTATCATCGCGGGATTGATATCCCGGCACAATGCGCGGGTACGCTTTGGTCCGCCGGTAGATCTGAGCGAGTTCGGCGCGGGCAAGGTCGATCGGCAGACGCTACGGGCGGCTACGCAAAAAATCTACGCGGCCGTTATGGCGCTGGCACCGAAAGACGACACCTGTTCGAAGGAAGCACCGCTGGTGGAAGAAACCTCGAAAGAACCACAGGAAGAACCATTTGGCGGCGCGGAGTGAGAATCGATATGGCTACTTGTGATCCCTTGTTGCGATACGAACAATACCGGTGTGAGATCGACGGCGACGCGATGTCGTTGGATGTTTCGCGGATGAGTTTCGACGACGCGTTGTTTGAAACGCTCGCGGGGCCGATGGCGAAGGCGATTCGGGCGATGGCCGTGTTGGAAGGCGGGGCACACGCGAACGCCAGTGAGGACCGGATGGTCGGGCACTATTGGCTGCGCGCGCCGGAGCTTGCCCCGGATGATACGATCCGCGAGCAGATCGAGGAGTCGGTCAGCCGTGTGAAACAATTCGCGATGGACGTTCATCTCGGACAGATCAAGCCGCCGCGTGGCGATGGATTTTTCTTGTTATTGGTGATCGGGATCGGCGGGTCGGCGCTGGGGGCGCAGTTGGTTTGTGATGCGCTGGGAGAAACCGACGCGCCGATGATCGTTCGATTCATCGACAACACGGACCCCGCCGGCATCGACCGCGTGTTGGAAGAAATCGGTGAGAGCTTGGAGCTTACGATGACCCTGGTGGTGTCGAAATCGGGATCAACCCAGGAGACGCTGAACGGTGCGGCCGAGGTCGCGCGGGTCTATGCGGATGCGGGGTTGGACTTCGCCAAGCATGCCGTCGCGGTCACGCAGGATGGCTCCATCTTGCATGAACGCGCGATGAAAGAGGGCTGGCTCGCGACGTTTCCGATGTGGGATTGGGTCGGCGGGCGGACGTCGGTGATGACGATGCCGGGGTTGTTGCCGGCCGCGCTGGTGGGGGCGGATATTGATGAGCTGTTGACCGGTGCGGGTGATTGCGACATTGCCACGCGCGAAGAAACGTTTCGTGAGAATCCGGCCGCGATGTTGGCGGCGATGTGGTACGCGGCTGGCGGCGGTCGCGGTGATCGGCACATGGTGGTCTTGCCCTATTGTGATCGGTTGTCGCTTTTTTCCCGCTATTTGCAGCAATTGGTGATGGAGTCGTTGGGCAAGGGTGTCACACGCGATGGTGTGAGTGCCGCGCAAGGTCTGACGGTGCTCGGGAACAAGGGCAGTACGGATCAACATGCGCTGGTGCAGCAACTTCGCGAGGGTCGCAGTGACTTCTTTGCTGCGTTTGTTCGCGTGTTGGCTGATCGCGGTGGGGAGTCCTTGCGCGTGGCTGGTGATTCGACGAGCGGCGATTTTTTAGATGCGTTTTGGCAGGGTACGCGCGACGCGCTCACCGAGAACGGTCGCGATTCCATCACCATCACGATGCGAGAGTTGAATGATCGCAGCGTGGGTGTTCTTGTCGCGCTGTTCGAGCGGGCGGTGGGTCTTTACGCGGAGCTGATCAACGTCAACGCTTACGATCAGCCGGGTGTGGAAGCGGGCAAGCGCGCGGCCACCGTCGTGATCGAACTGCAACGCGATGTGCTGGCGTTTCTAAAGGGAAGCCAGGGCAAGGCGCAAACCGCGCAGGAAATCGCAGCAGGTCTAAACCGCCCGAAAGACGCGGAACGCGTGC
>JAJRSR010000271.1 GCA_024278695.1 Planctomycetota bacterium
ATGTTTCGGCCCCGTCGCAGAACTGCCCGTTGTCGCAATTGGCGTCGTTGGGTGTGTTGACGATGACGTCGTTGACCTCGTCGCAGCTATCGTCCGTACAGGCCACGGCATCATCGATGGTCGGTGCGGTGCCGCTCTGGCAATCGAGTGTCTGGTGGCATGTTTCGGCACCATCGCAGAACTGCCCGTTGTCGCAGTTGGCATCGTTGGGTGTGTTCACGATAACGTCGTTGACCTCGTCGCAGCTATCATCCGTACAGGCCACGGCATCATCGATGGTCGGTGCGGTACCGCTCTGACAGTCGAGTGTCTGGTGGCATGTTTCGGCCCCGTCGCAGAACTGCCCGTTGTCGCAATTGGCGTCGTTGGGTGTGTTGACGATGACGTCGTTGACCTCGTCGCAGCTATCGTCCGTACAAGCCACAGCGTCATCAATGGTCGGTGGTGTTCCTGCTTGGCAAACATTCGAGACGCAGGTTTCGGCTCCGTTGCAGAACGCTGCATCGTCGCAGTCCGTGTTATCGAAGCATTCCATCACGGTGACGGTGACCTGTCCAAAGTCGATGTCGGCGGGCACAACATTACCAAACTCGTTGCAGATGGCCGTGCCGAGGATTAGCGACGCGGTATCACCCGACTGAATCAAGGACGTGCCATTCGCCAGAGCCTGTACGCCAATGACAGCCACGCGCGCCCAGGTGGTTAGCCCAACTTGATCGCTACATGGCGGGGAGGCTGCGGTATGCGAGCCGCCTACGTCATCCACAAGACCGGCCGGGTTGTTGATCGTTCCCGTGGTCAGGCCGGCGGCGTTGAACAGGGCACCTGGGGTGATGGATTGAGCCGTCATCACTGTATTGACGTAGCTCAGGTCGACCGTGACCGAGGACAGCCCGTTCGTTTCGGTGGTCTGGGCCCACAGTTCGACGACGAACGTCTCGCCGGGCGTGTACTGCGTTTGCGATGTCGGCAGGGTTGCCGTCGTGTCGAAAGCGCTAGCCGTTGGAAGCGTGACCGGTCGGATGGTGACGCGGATGACCGCGAGGGCCTCAGTGGGCGCGCCGATCACGAGCGCCAAGCCCGCAATCCAAAGTGCCGTGTTACGAAATCTCATTGATCTAACTCCCCGCTAAGGATTATCGTGGCGCGACGCGCCATCAACGACCCGGTTTCCAGGACTCCTCTAAGCAAATCCCTGCCCAGTCCTGTATGATTCAGTCCTGTATGATCCAGTCCTGTATGGTTTAGTCCTCTATTGTTTCAATTCTGCCAATTTTCTTGCAATCACTCGGCAACAGTATTTTTCTCTCGGCCGTAGCGATTGCGGCAACGCTACACCCCATAGCCATTCGTTTCCGCTATGGCGCGCCCGTACAGTTTGAGCACGCCCCGCAAGTTTGATTCATACACCCCACAAGGGCGGAGTAGTCGCCGGTGCCGACACAAATGCCGGCGTCACCGTCAATGTTGGATGCTGCGCATGGATCACCAGGGGCGTAGCAGGAGCCGAAACATCCGATTAGCACACTGATATCGCCAGCCCCGATCGTGCCGTCGCCATCCAGGTCCGTCGCACACAGCTCGCAGGCGGAGGTCGTTTCGTTACAGTATTCGCAGGTGGCCGTACACACCGCGGCACCGGGCAAACATGACCCGCCCGAACATGTTTCGGCACCATTGCAAAACAAGCCGTCGTCACAGTCAGGGTCGATCGAGCATTGTGCCGTGCATGGGTTCGTGGCGAGTCCGTCGATGTGAACGGACCAGGAGTTCAGGGTTCCGGGGTCTGGCGTGGCGCTGTCGTAGACGGTGATCGTCCAGTCGCCAGCCGAATCCATTCCATCGAAGGCGCTCAAGAGACCGGTGGGCGTATAGTTTGGCGGGGATGACAGGTTCGCCGTACACTGTGATTCGATGTCGCCACCCGCGCCTTCGTCGTCGAGAACGATGCCGGAAAGGTTGCTCTGAGAGCACCCAAAGTTCGATGCAGGAACGCCCATTCGATCAATTAAAGTTATTGTGGTGCCGCCATGTGACACTGTGACGGTCAGATCACCCACCCAGGTGTGCGTGACGGTGAGGTCGATGTTCACATCGGCGATGGGGAATGAATCTGCCACCGTGATGATGTCGGTGGCCGGGTTGCCGGGACCGCCGCCATCGGGTATCGCGACGGCGGGAGAACTCTGGTAGATCGTAGGGTTCCCAGCCGTTCCGCTGCCACACACCGTGGCATCGCCCAGGTAGCTTCCGCCGGATGTCGCGCAGTTGGCTGACGTTTCCAAAGTGCAAAACGCGCCTGCGCAGCACGCGCCTTCCGGCTGACAAACCCCGGCGACGCAGACCTGCCCCCCAGGGCAACTGATCGGTGTGTTGGAGCACGACCCGGCGGTACAGACATCGACGGTGCAACTGTCGGCGTCGTCGCAATCGGGGTCGGTGAAGCAGGGCGTCAACAAGGAGAGTGAGTTGATCGCGTCCACGCGGCCGTAGCCGTATCCGATATCGAAGCCCGCCGGCCCCATGTCGATAGCGCCGTCACGGATGAGTTGACGCACTTCTGCCGGAGTCAGGTTTGAATCAACGCTGAGCAATAGCGCGGCCAGTCCGGCCACATGGGGTGATGCTTGGCTCGTGCCGCACTGGCCGGCAAAGCCTGTGCCTCCGGCAGCGATTCCTGCCGACGTGGCCATGCAGCCCGGGGCCGTGACATCCAGTTGGTCGCTCCGGTTGCTGAAGCAAACCAGCGAGTCAACCGTGATGTTGGTATCGGTACACAGTGTTGTCGTACACGAGGCGTTACCGCACCACGAAAAGCTGGATTCGGGGTTTTCGCAGTTGGGGAAATTATTGTCGAAGACCGCGCCTACGGCGATAGCGCCGGAAGCACAAGCCGGGGATCCCATCGCGTTTGCGTTGGCTTCGTTGCCAGCCGCCGCCACGACTACCACGCCGTTGGCCACGGCGTTGTTGACGGCCACGGCTGAACTGTCGCCGTCGCACGTGCCTGCAAACACGCCGCCACCCAGGCTGAGGTTGATGACGTCGCAACGACCACCGGAAGCCGTTTGATCTGCGGCATAGTTGATCCCCGCGAGTACGTCGGAATTGAAACCGCTGCCGGAGGCGTCCAGCACCTTGATGCCGATCAGGGTGGCAGCAGGGGCGACGCCCTGCATCGAAGTTGAAACGCCGCAACGTATGTCCGAAACCCCCGTGCCGCCCACGGCAATGCCGGTCACGTTGGCCCCGTGCCCGTTGTCGTCCTCAGGGTTGTTGTCATTGTTTGCAAAGTCGCGGCCAGCGGCCGTATCGATTCGGTTGGCGTACATGATGTGATCGGAGTCGATACCCGTATCGATGATGCACACACGAACGCCACTGCCGTCGGCGGAGAGCCCAGCACCGCTGATCTGGCTCTGCAAGGCACGAATCAGAGGCGTGCTGACCGTGAGGTAGGCGCGCATGATTCGGTCTTCTTCGATCTTGAGCACGCCCGGCATCGTTTCGATTTCTCGAAGTCGCGCCCTCGGGATGTTGCGGAGGTTGATCGTATTTGGGAGGACGGTCTTGTACTCGTACTTGACGTGACCGCCGGCGTTGGCCGCCCAGTCGCGGACGCCGTTCCGCTGTGCGGCAGACGCTCGAAGGTCGCCGGCAACAGCAGTGGGAGCGAAGTGGACAAAAACGCTGACAAGATCGGCCGCCGCAGGCTGCCCGATCGCTTGTTGGGGAATTATGGGGTCCGGGGCGTTGGCGATGTCTCGGGCTGTGATTGGGCCTGCGGCTGGTCCGGAGGGGTTTGCCACACCGACATGGCTCTTATGGCTCGTGTTCGGCTGATACCTCTGGCCTTCGTCAGATCCGCCAGCTACGGCGGCCATGCCGGCTGACGCGACAAGAATCAGGAGCCGCCAAGCTCCTGCTGATCGCAAGCGCGTGATCATGTGCATTTTTGCTATCCACGTCCCGCCGTGCGCTACAGGCTCCGGCCCCCAGGATCCCCATTACTTAAACCCAACAGGCCATTGTACCCAATCCCTCTTCGCGGTTCAAGGGGGTAATACGTCTCTGGTTGCCCCGTATTCAGCCTGTAGGCCATCGTTCTTGCAGGAGTCTTGTCTGGTTTGGTACGAACCTGGTGCGCCCTATTTATAGGGTCTTAGATTCTGTTTGACTTGACGTCGTCTCGCGAGACTGGGCGAAGCTCTGGACTTACCAATCGTGAGAAATCTGTGAAATTTCAACTTTCTTGCTGGGAAGTGTTTGACATGAAACCGAAAGATGATATATCCATAGCTGTATGGTGATATAGGCGTATGTGGACTGTCTCATGCTGTCACGAACAAGCGAGTATGCATTGCGAGCGTTGATCCACCTAGCACAGCATGAAGAGGAATGCCCGGTATCTGGTGCGCGTATCGCCGCAGAGACCGATGTTCCTCCGAAGTACCTCTCGAAGATCCTGGGCGATTTGGCACGGGCGGGGGTTCTCGAGTCGGCTCCGGGGAAGACGGGAGGGTTTCGTCTCGCGCTGCCTGCGAAGCAGATATCACTCTTGGATGTTCTTTTGCCCTTTGAACAGTTCGAGCGTAGGCGGTGCCCCTTCGGGAACCATGTGTGTAGCGATGTTAATCCGTGCAACGCGCACGATAAATGGAAGAAAGTCATCGAGACCGAGCAGCGGTTTCTGAGAAAGACATCGGTTCATGATATCGCACTCCGTATGTCGCCCGCCTCCCCTCGGACGGCGGCTCGCGGTCGAAAGAAGGGCACGAGGTCATGAATCGAGACGGCGGGCGTTCGCTTGTGTGGAGCGCCTGTTAGGTTGTGTGCGGTGTGGAGTTCTTTGGTTTGGCAGAGTTTGACTATCTGCTCAGGAGGTCAACGCCCGTGGAGCGATCTCGTGACATTCGAATAACGCGGTGCCGTCGTCGAGTGGTTATCTCGTCGCGGGTGCTGGGTGGTCCCGTCTGGCTTGTCGTGAGTGTACTCGCAGTGGTCGGAGTGTTTCCGCTCTCTGCGCAGGGGCAAGAGACGGCCGCCTATTACAAGCAAAACTGTGCCAGTTGCCACACGATTGGCGGTGGCCGTCTTGTTGGTCCCGACCTCAAGGATGTGTCCAAGCGTCAGGACCGTGATTGGCTTGTCCGATTCATGCTGAACCCGCAGGCGATGATCGACCGTGGGGATCCGTACGCCAAGCAGATTCTCGCGGAAGCCCGCGGCGTGGTTATGCCTCCGGTAGCGGGGCTTAGTCGTGATCGTGCGAAGCTGCTTCTCGATCTGATCGAGGCCGAATCCGCTCTTGAAAAATCGCAGTTTGAGGGTGTCAAATTCAGTGATCGCCCGTTCACGACTGCAGATGTTCAGCTTGGCCGCGACTTGTTCCGCGGCACGGCGAAGCTCAAGAACGGCGGCCCTCCTTGTATTTCGTGTCACACCGTGCGCGGTTTGACGCTGCTCGGTGGCGGGCGGTTGGGCGTGGATCTCACGAAGGTCTCGGAACGAATTGGTGGGCGAAAGCCGCTTTCGGCGTGGCTTGTCAGTCCCGCGACGGTCACGATGCAGCCGGTGTTCCGGGCGCACCCGCTCGATGCAGAGGAGATTCTTCCTCTGGTGGCTTACTTCGAGGATGCCGCGAAACAAGTTGGCGATGACGACTCAGTCGCTCCTCTGGCTTTCTTCTTGATGGGGCTCGGGGGGATGGTTCTCGTACTGGGTCTGTTCGACGTTCTTTGGAAAAACCGGTTCCGAGCCGTACGCCGCCCTCTGGTCGCTGGCGGTGAGATGAGGACTTCCGTATGAGTCATACAGCAGCAAAAAGCTGGATTAAGGATGAGGTTGAACCCCAGGTTCGCGGGTGGGAAGAGTTCTACCGCAACAGGTGGCAGTTCGACAAGGTCGTTCGCAGTACGCATGGCGTCAACTGTACCGGAGGCTGTTCGTGGGCCATCCATGTGAAGGATGGGATCGTCACGTGGGAAATGCAGCAGCTCGACTACCCGAAGCTCGAAGCCGGGATTCCGCCCTACGAGCCCCGCGGCTGTCAGCGCGGCATCTCCTTTTCCTGGTACCTCTACAGCCCGCTTCGCGTGAAGTACCCGTACATTCGTGGCGCGTTGCTTGACCTTTGGAAGAAGGCGCGCGGTGCGCACGTTGATCCGGTCGATGCGTGGCAGTCACTCGTCGAAGACCCCGAGGCGCGCAAACGATGGCAGCGGGCGCGAGGCAAGGGTGGCTTTCGGCGCGCGGATTGGGACTTGGTCTTGGAGTTGATGGCCGCTGCGAACATCTACACGATCAAGAAGCACGGTCCCGACCGTATCACCGGATTCTCCCCGATTCCGGCGATGTCCATGATTAGCTATGCCGCCGGGGCGCGTATGCTTCAACTGATGGGTGGCGTCTCGTTGTCGTTTTACGACTGGTATTGCGACTTGCCCCCAGCGTCTCCGGAGACGTGGGGCGAGCAGACGGACGTTCAGGAATCAGCCGACTGGTACAACGCGAAGATGCTCGCGGTCACTGGCTCCAACCTTAACATGACGCGCACGCCGGACTGCCACTTCGCGGCAGAGGCTCGCCATAACGGCTCAAAGATGTGGGTTTTTGCGCCGGACTTCAACCAGGTCGCCAAGTACGCGGACGAATGGGTGGCGATCAATGCCGGGCAGGACGGCGCGTGGTGGATGGCGGTCAACCACGTTTTGCTGAAGGAGTTCCATCACGAAAAGAAGGTGCCGTACTTCCTGGATTACGCCAAAAAGTTCACCGACTCGCCGATGCTTGTGGAGATCAAGGACGGCGGCGACGTACACCTCGCAGACAAGTTGCTTCGCGCGTCGCGGATCGAGTCCTACAAGGGTACGGAGAACCCCGACTGGAAGTTCCTCATGTGGGACGTGAAAGAGAAACGTCCGAAGATGCCGCTGGGGAGCGTGGGGCACCGCTGGGGCAGCGAGCAAGGCAAGTGGAATCTTGAGCTGAAAGATGCGGAGGATGGCAGCGAAATCGATCCGACGCTGACCTTCCTTGAGGACAATGATGGTGTGGTCTCCGTCGAGTTCGACGATTTCGGTGAAGGCTCCACGTTGCGCCGCGAGGTGCCCATCAAGAAAATCCAGACGGCCGACGGTAGTACCGCTCTGGTCGCGACGGTCTATGACCTGCTCATGGCGCAGTACGGCGTTGCGCGGGGTCTCGGTGGCGATTATCCCACCGACTACGACGATGACTCACCCTACACGCCCGCTTGGTCTGAAAAGTACACCGGCATGGGTCGCGCGATGCTCACGCGTTTTGCCCGCGAATGGGGCACGACGGCCGAGCTGACTGGTGGCAAGTGTACCATCATTATCGGTGCTGGAATCAACCACTGGTACCACAACAATTTGATGTATCGTGCGGGGATTCACTCGCTTCTGTTTTGTGGGTGCGTTGGGGTCAACGGTGGCGGGCTTGCGCACTACGTGGGCCAGGAAAAACTCGCTCCCGCAGAACCGTGGGGTGCGATCGCGCTGGGTAAGGATTGGTACCCGGCCGCTCGTTTGCAGAACGCACCGAGTTGGCACTATGTCCACAGCGACCAGTGGCGTTATGAAAAGTCGTTCACCGACTACCACACGATGCCGCAGCGCAGCAAGGGTGGTCCGTTGACGTCGGGCCACACGATGGATATTCAGGTTCAGGCCGTTCGCAACGGATGGCTCCCGTTCTATCCACAGTTCAACAAGAACTCGATAGACCTCGTCAAAGAAGCGGAGGCCGCCGGAGCCAAAGACGATCAGGCTGTTGTGGATTACACCGTTCAGCAGCTCAAGGACCGCAAGTTGCAGTTTTCGGTCGAGGATCCCGATGCGCCGGAGAATTGGCCTCGCGTTTGGTACATCTGGCGCGGCAATGCGTTGATGTCCAGTGCTAAAGGGCACGAATACTTCCTGAAGCATTATCTGGGCACACACACGAACGCGATCGCCGAGGATCTCGCTGAAGATACGGTCAAAGATGTGAAATGGCACGAAGAAGCCCCCGAGGGCAAGATCGATCTCGTTGTTGATCTCAACTTCCGGATGGACACCTCGGCGCTCTATTCCGACATCGTGTTGCCGGCCGCGACCTGGTATGAAAAGGCGGACCTTAACTCGACTGATATGCACAGCTTCATCCACCCGCTCACGCCTGCGGTCCCGCCATCGTGGGAGTCACGTAGTGACTGGCAGATCTTCCGTTCGATTGCTGAGAAGTTCTCGGAGTTGGCGGAGAAGCATTTCCCCGAACCGGTAAGGGATCTTGTGGCCGTCCCGCTCCAACACGATACGCCGGCCGAGATTGCCCAGGCGGAGATCAAGAGTTGGTTTGATGGTGAGGTCGAAGCAATTCCTGGAAAGACCATGCCGGGGATTAAGATTGTCACGCGTGATTATAAGAACCTCTACAAGCAATTCGGAGCTTTTGGGCCGCTGCCACACAAAGCCGGTCTCGGTGCGCATGGCACGCACTACGAAGTTGCGGATGTGATTGATACGTGCCTGGAGGAGATGCCGACGACGTCGGTGAATGGCGAGAAGTACCTGTCACTCCTACAGGATGAGTACGTTTGCGACATCATCTTGAAGCTTGCTACGGTCACCAACGGCGAGTTGGCGTATCGCTCGTACAAGAATATGGAGAAGAAGGTCGGGTTGCCGCTGGCGCACCTTGCGGAGCGTACGCGTAGCGTCCAAACGAGCTACGAGGAGCTTCAGAAAGGGCCGCATCGTTTTGTTAATAGTCCGATGTGGTCCGGTTTGTGTGACAATGGTCGGCCCTATTCGCCGTTTACGTACAACGTCGAGTGCAGCGTACCCTGGCGGACGCTCACGGGGCGTCAGCACCTTTACCTCGACCACAGCGGCTACCTCGCGTACGGCGAGCATCTGCCGACGTACAAACCGAAACCGCTTCCCACGCAATACGCGGATATGAAGTTCACGGAATCGGGCGATGACTCGATGATGCTCAATTTTCTGACGCCGCACGGCAAGTGGCATATTCACTCGACCTACGGCGACAACGAACGGATGACCACACTGTCGCGCGGCGTGGAACCGCTTTGGCTCAACGACAAGGATGCCGAGTCGCTCGGTGTGGCCGACAACGATTGGGTTGAGGTGTTTAACGATCATGGTGTGGTTGTGACACGTGCCGTGGTGAGTGCCCGACTCCCGAAGGGGATTTGTATTCAGTACCATTCGCCGGAGCGTACTTACTCCGTCCCCAAGTCTCCCAAGCGAGGCTACCGGCGTGCCGGCGGTCACAACAGCCTGATTCGCACAAGGCTTAAACCGTCGTTGATGGTCGGCGGATATGGACAGTTTACCTATCACTTCAACTACTGGGGGCCGACGGGCGTCAACCGGGATACGCACATCCTGGTACGCAAGTGTCCGGACCTGAAGTGGTAGGGTGAGGAGAGTTTTATGAACGTACGTTCGCAAGTATCGATGGTCTTCCACCTGGACAAATGTATCGGGTGCCACACGTGTAGTATCGCGTGCAAGAACATTTGGACCGACCGTAAGGGTACGGACTACATGTGGTGGAACAATGTCGAGACCAAGCCTGGTACGGGTTTCCCCACGCGTTGGGAGGATCAGGAAAAGTACAAAGGCGGCTGGGAGAAGAAAAACGGCTCGATCAACCTCAAGTCCACGGACAAGAAGCGGATCGTCCTGAACATTTTTCACAACCCGCACATGCCTAGTATGGATGACTACTACGAACCGTGGACGTACGACTATCAGAATCTTTTTAACGCCAAGGAAGGCCCGGATCAACCTACGGCACTTCCGATCTCAAAAATCACTGGTGAGCAGATTAACGTCGAGTCCGGTCCGAACTGGGACGATGACCTTGGTGGCTCGCCGCTCTACGCGGAAAACGATCCCAACCTGGAGGGGTTGACCGACGATCAGAAGGCTCAGTTGTCTGCGATCGAGCGGTTGGTGTTCTTCTACTTCCCGCGCATTTGCAACCACTGTTTGAACCCGGCGTGTGTGGCTTCCTGTCCATCGGGCGCATTGTACAAGCGTGGCGAGGATGGCATTGTTCTGATCGACCAGAAGAAATGCCGGGCATGGCGGTC
>JAJRSR010000272.1 GCA_024278695.1 Planctomycetota bacterium
CATGCCGATGAGCGTGAACATGTTCAGGCTGCGGTTGACTACGGATTTGACGCCACGAACGAAAAACGGCCCCCCGGACCATACTATAACCGGCGTGCCGAGGAAGAGCTCGACCCAAAGCGTCATCTGCTCGCCCAGGATGTCACGGACGGCGCCGAACCCTAAATAGGGACCCATCGTCAGCACGAGGAGCGGAACGGTCAGCACGGCGCCAACCCAAAAGCGGCGTTTGAAATCGATAAGTTCAGGGTTCGGCCCGTCATCAGCTGCCGGAACCCCCATCGGCTCGAGCGCCATACCGCATTTCGGGCAGTCGCCCGGTTCGTCACGCACGACCTCCGGGTGCATCGGGCAGGTATATTTAGTCCCTTTCGGCAGGTCCACGCTTTGTTTCTTGTGCGCCCCGGAGATAAAATGCTCCGGATCGGCGGTGAACTTGTCGTGGCACTTCGAAGAACAGAAGTGATAGGTCTCGCCCTCATGTTCGTGCTGCGGTTTGCCCGCATCCAGTGGTACGGTCATTCCGCAGACCGGGTCGGTGGTCGACGGGGTGTCGACGGCAGCGTGTGCGTGGCCATGATGGTGATGGCCGTGATTATGTTGATCGTTCTTGTTCATAAACTTTCTCCAACATCCTGGTTTCGACGACTAAAGCGTGTTGGGCCTACAGCCAGAAATTGAGCTGACGAACACCATCACAAAGGCCGGTAAGCGCGGGCGCACAGAACCCTCCTTAAGGGAGGGCGTTATCTGAAGCACGTTCTGGTATACATATAGACGCAGGACATGCGTTTTCATTACAGGCCGTCGAAGATGGGCGCAATTAGGCTCATGGCGCTGGCCACCACTTCGGTTCGGCTAACTGCAGTCGCAATCGAGGCAACCATGCTCGGCGCAGGTTCGGCACGACAACAGCAGGCTATGTTTCAAGGCTTGGCGCGCCCGGTGCAGGCGCACTCTTACAGTGTTCGGCTCGAGGCCCAGATCGCGAGCAACTTCACGGGGGGGCATTCCCTGCAAATCCACGCGCTGCAGGATTTCGGCATAGTCCGCCTTTAACGTCGGCAAAAGCGTCTCGAAACACGCGCAGATCGTTCGTTCCAACTCTACGTCCCTTCCTTCGTTGGACAGTATCTCCATTTGGGCATAGTCAGTTTCTTGGCGTCGGCGTGTGGTTTCGCGTCGATAGTGGTCTACCAAAGTTGTCCGTAACAACCTGTATAGCCAAGCGACCGCGCTCTCGCTTTTTCGGAGCCCGGAGCCCTTGTCGACCGCACGCAGGTAAAACTGCTGCAATATGTCCTCCGCGGTATCCGCGTCGCCGACACGACGGACGAGAAACCGCAGGAATTTACGGTGATTTTCGATCAGCGCGGCCACAACGGCACCCTGCACGATTTCCAAGGCATCAGCCGCGTCATCCGCTATCGGAACGCTCGCTGTCTTGAGGTTTCCCGTGCTCATCGGCATCGCGCCCCTTTTCTCTTCGCTATCGACCATACCACATACGTCCATCGGTACTGTAATGTACTACTTACTGAAATTCTTGAGTCCTCCGATGTTACAAGTCAATTAGGCTTGGGATCCGATACGGGACTTTCAGCATGATTGATAAAGTCCCTGCCTCTCTCTCCGGCACCAGCGCGTGGTTTCGCGGCGGTGGTAATTTACGCATATCGTCTAGAATTCTTTGTAGAGTAGGAAATCACTTATTCTGCCTCTCTAACCCGTGGCCCCCGGCTAACCACACGGCAGCAAAGAAATTCTGCAAAGCATTTTCTGGCGTGTCCTTGTCACCATGGCGGTGAACCAGGAACCGTGGGTCGGGAATTTCTCTCATCAAGATGGCCTATAGTAAAACCGTATGTGCCAGGCTGTATTTGTCGGCCACGCCGACGGTTAACGCCTTCTGTCTTCTCAAAACCTGATAATTCCATTTTTCACGAGTTCCTTCTGTCGCCCTTCTCTAACCATACGCCGCGTTTGTGTGGCGATTATGCCCAGCCAGCGGCGAGTGATGCGCCCCGCACCGGCACCAGACACAGCGACAATCAACGTGATTGCAACTGGGGTCCCGCAGAGGAGTTCGGTAACGCCAATAGGCGAGTGGAAAAATAGGCCGTGTTAGCAAGGACGGTTGATAAAGCCGTTGCAATTTCGCTACTGTATCCGAACGGCTTAGTCCACGGAGCGCCCAACGCCAACCGCGCTCACCGATACAATTGAAGATAAACCGGTTGCTAACGCCAGTACGGAGGAGCGGCAGAAGTTCCCGGCGCCACAATTGAGTGTAATCATCACCTTCCAAATGGCTGCGTGCGGCGAGAACTCCCGATCGTAATGAGTAACGCATGCCGAAACCCGCGAGTGCGTCCTGAAACCCGGCTTGCTCCCCGATCACGGGGTGCCCACCCTGTACCGCGGTGCGGGGCAACCGAAAATTCGCGATCCCGCCGAAGGGTCGGACGTTCCTCATCTTGAGGTCCACCTGTTCGCGAAAGAACGAGACCGTGCGTTCGACGTATTGTGCTTGCAGCTTGAATCCGGTGAACATGCAGCTTGCTACCGTGCCGCGACCTTGGTGGATCAGCAGATAAGCGTAGCCGAGTGGTGCAAGCGCGTTGTTGAAGGTGGCCCAACTGCCGTCTGCGGTATCGGTCTCGAACACGTAGCCAGCGGCGACTGCATCTGCGATCCTGGGCCCAATCGCCAAAACGGCCGGATCGTTGATCTCGGTTACGCGATCGCCGAATCGTACATCGACACCGATCCCGACGGCCTGTTTCAGAAGGCCACGGTCCAAGCTGCCCTCACGGTTACCGCGATGAACGAGGTAATAGAGAGGCCGCTCACCGCGCACGGAATAGGCTTCACCCCAGGCATCGAAGACCGTACTTTCATAGACCGGATGACAATCAAAGTTTACCTCGATTCCCACCGTGCGCATCTCTTCAAGGATGTCGCGGCGATCACTCCAGTTCTCCAGCCCCTGAAAGTCCGAGTGAAAGCGGCTCCCGACGGATTTACGCCACTCTCTGACGATAACCCGGCGGCCACCACGGGCCATAACGATAGCACAGACAAGCCCCGCCGGTCCGGCGCCGACCACGGTCGTCGACGCCTTTGGCCCGCGTTCTTGAATGGCCGCTGACTGCTTACACCACATCTAGGGCCTCATATAGCCAGCAAAAAAAAGAGCCCGGGAGCGAGGGTCACTTTCCAGCAACCTTTTAGAGGCGTGCAAATCGTTGCGGACCCTGTCTGGCGGCCAAGTGACGCTCGTTATCGGCCGCCCCATGAGCGCCCACGGCAGCCCGCCGAAGGATGATGCACACCCGTTTGCTCCGTCTATCGACATTGTCATCCACATGCACCGTTTCAAGGTGGTTCAGGCCGCAACCGGACAGCAGGCGGATTCCCGTTGCGGAGCACAGTGGATAGCCGACTGAGGCTCGCCCACGTCCGCACTGGTCAGCGGCGCGACTTCGGCTCGGCGAGAGTGCATCACAGTGGCAAGGGCAAGGGCGGCAAGCCGGGCGGCCGGCGGATCAGCGCGGGAACTTAGAACGACCGGAGTGACCAAGCCGATGACGATTCCCGCCACGGTGGCGCCGGCCAGGTACTCCAGGTTCTTGGCCAAGATGTTGCCGGACACCAGATCGGGGACCAGCACGATATCAGCGTCGCCCGCCACCTCTGACTCGATTCGCTTTTCATAAGCAGCCTCGGCCGAAATCGCGTTATCGAACGCCAGCGGCCCATCGACGATACAGTCGGTGATCTGGCCGCGGCGCGCCATCATGGTCAGGCAGGCGGCGTCAAGGGTCGACGCGATTACCGGATTGACGGTCTCGACCGCAGACAGCGCGGCTACCTTGGGCTTTTTCTTGCTAAGCAGTCGCGACACCGCGACCGCGTTCTGAAGGATTTGTGCCTTGGCAGTCAGGTCAGGTGCGATGTTGATAGCGGCATCCGTTATGACAAGGAGCTTGGGATAGGCCGGGATATCGGTAACGAAGGCGTGGCTGACCCGTCGCCCCGGCAGACGCAGACCGATATCCTCGATCAGCAATGCCCGCATGAAGACGTCCGTGTGAATGTTTCCCTTCATGACCGCATCGGCGGCACCGTCGCGGACGAGGCGGACGGCTTTGGCCGCAGCATCGGCCGCTTCATTTACCGGAATTATGGAGG